>JBBQSE010000383.1:0-8604 GCA_038214195.1 Planctomycetales bacterium | reverse complement strand
TTGCTGGTCCCGGGCGGTCCCGTGAGCACAACTTGCTGCTTCGTTAGCAAGGCATCTTCGATGTCACGAAGTTGTTCAAGGGGGAGTGCCGAGGCCTGGCTGAGTTCAGAAAGTGTTGCTGGTGCCTCATCATCAACTTCGTCTGGGTCGTCTCGGCGATCAGGCCTGTCGTTCGGTTCGACAATTGACTTTGTGGCCCACCGTCCGGTGCGTGCAGACTCAAAGAACGGCCAGACCCATTCAAAGAATTGTCCAACGTCATCGAAAAGTGTGTGCGTGCGTTCGGGCAGATTATCCAGCGCGAAGACCTGCACCACTTCAATGGATGACGTGAATGCGAGTGTACCGTCACGCAACATGCCTACGAACTCATCGACGGTACTTCCGGCCTCCTCTTCGGCGGGGTCGATTCGAAACAGGGTTCCGACTGGACAATTCCTGACGTATTCAATCACAGCTGAAGAGCTCGCAGTAATTGCTGAACGCAAATTTGACGCATAGGAATCAGAATCAATCCCCAGTGAAAACCCGAAGCGACAAACCTGCGATTTCCCAGCGAACAAAACAAACAACTGGCAGCTTCTCGTCTTCGACTTGGTGGCTGGATCGTAGAACGCAGCCCAGAAATGATCCTGGTAACCACCGTGGCCAAAATCGTTTTTCTTCAGAGATGAAAGATTTCTTTTCGTTGCCGCGACCGACGGGTCCAACTTCTGCACGTACTGAGTCCGCAGGGATTCAATGAGATCGCGAGTTGGGTCCCGCAAGACCCGTATGTATCGATCTTTGTTGGACTCATGCCATTTTCCATCCGACGTGTGGTGTGTCAACTCCTTCAGATAGGCGACTGTCTGGCGAGAGTACCCAGGCTCAACAACTTCTTCATCGGTTGCATCATTGTCGTCAGAATCGGCGGGGATCATCTCTTTTGCCGCTTGGTCCTGTTTGATCGCAGCGGCCAACGCCTCCGCCTCCCCGTCTGCAAGAGCCACATCGCAATAGTACGGAGTCAGGTCGGTTGCATGCTCTGCCTGATGAAATCGCTGTTCCGCCGGGTAGATAAAGATGGTCCGAAACCCTGTCTTATTCACTGGAACTGTGCGCAACTCCGCAAGTGCGATCTCGGCCGGGACAGCCCAAACATGCAGCTTTGACTCATCGAGTTCAAAATGACAAAGCAGCATGATCGTAGAACGGAGCTCTGCGATACCCGCAACATCATCCAGTTGACTGGCGGGAATGTTGGACCAAAATCCATTTGAGACTCGCGAATTCCTGATCAGTACAATGCCTTCGTTCCACGCGAACCGAGAGGCTTTTTGCCGCTCAAGATCGCCGTTCGCCGCCAGACGAGACGTCACGACCTTGAGCATGACTGCTCCCGCGTTTCGCTTCCCCTTCTCGTCGAGTTGCGGCGCAGTGAAATCCTTCGGGGTGTCTTGAATGGCTTCAAGCACTTGTCTCGCAAAATCTGATGTCGCCATACGTGTCCTTGAAGCAAAATGCGGTCGTCTGAACTGGATAATGCCGTTGTTCAGATCGGGAAGCAACCGATCAATTGTGTTTAGTTACGATCCATGATTGCAAGTTTGTCTCGTAGATTAGTGAACGAGCCCAAGACGATCCTGTCGAATAACATTCGCATTGGCGGACGGACATCCTTTCACACTACGCATTTCAGATTTCCTGGCTCGCAGGCAAGCAACTGCGTACAGTGCGTTCTGCAGTCCTCGATTCGGCCTCATGGAAGTCCACGAGCAGAAATGCCGAATGTTCCATTACCAACTCACGCAGCGATGAATCTTCGATGTCCAATTCATACAAAACGATTGTCGCTGCGATGACATTCACCGTCATCGCTTCGGTCGCACACGCCGATTATTTTTATGTTGCGACCAGTGGTGATGACGCAAACGCGGGTTCCATTGAGCAACCGTTTGCGACAGTTCAACGTGCTCAGGACGCAGCACGGCCAGGCGAAACGGTGTTCATTCGAGGCGGCACTTACCAAATGAAGGAGTTTCAGATTGCCAGAAGAGAACGCATCTGGGCGCATGTGATTTGGCTGAATAAGAGCGGTGCGGAAGGCCAGCCGATTAACTACTGGGCTTACAAAAACGAACAGCCCGTGTTTGATTTCTCCGACGTCAAACCGCCGCGAATGCGAGTCCACGCGTTTTCAGTGTGTCGCTGAGTCCCTCAGAAAGTGCTGGCCGCTAGAATAAGGTTCTCGCGGATCAGCCGTCCCTCCCAATCATGGTCACATATCCGAGCGTCCGCACGGTGATTGAATGCACCAGGGAAAGGGATCTGAAAAGTGCTACCCACCTCGTTATTTTGGGCAGAAAACCAACAGAGAAGTGGGCGGTTTTGCAGGTCAGCGTGGCAGTATTCCTCAACGTCCAGCCGCAGCAACCAGCGCTCTCACATAGAGAGCGACCTGGCCTTGTGACACGCCAGCCTTGAAGGCAATGTTCTCTGCGACTCGTTCAAACTGTTCTCCGCTTTGCAATTGTGCAATCAGATCATCCGTATGATTCTGGAGGCGTTGAATCGCAACGTCATCAAGAACAGGAATACTGGCATCAACGGGGACGCTCGGCATTGGCAGGCACATCAGGTATTGAATCACATTCCAAGGCACGATGGCGATGTTGACCACCAGTGAAATCATTCCCCACCAACCGAGAATGAGATTGATCGACTCAAACGTCCAAAAAGTCTTGTGAACACACTGCTTGCACATGTGGCCATTGGCGGATTTGGAAAATCGAATCACCAGTGCGCCAATGTTCTGGTAAAACGCAACTTTCTTTGTCGGCGCTTCGATACCGCAGAATTGACAGATCATGGTGTTCCTCTCGAGTAAGGTCAGGTTCGTTGGGGCAACCAGATGGGCGCTGACATGATGCAATGGATCTGGAGCACAGCCCACCTTTGATGGTTGACGCGGCGATTGTAAATACAGGCTTCCTCATTGTGACGTCCAATGCCACTTAAAAATGTTCTCGTGTGCGAATTCTTCTTTCGAACGGCCCGGCATAGGATCGCACGATGGAATTTGAAGAAATAGTCGCTCTAATTGCGGAATCCCGAGCGGATTAGCCCTTCTAATTGCCGGAGGGGCGAACATCTGCGGGTCGAGCCCTCGGTCCATTCTCAAGGGATTCGGACCATTAATCTCTCGAACAAGGAGCCACCATGTCGATTCAACTTACTCTTCGTTGCCTGGCACTCAGCCTTTCGCTTTTGCTTTGTATTGGGTGCGCTCAGGAGGGTTCTAATCCGACCCTTCCAGTACCAGTGGGCACCGTTGAAAACAATGGGTCACCCGCAAAGCAGTCGGGAGACGCTGGGGATCACGCTGGAAAGGTGCTGCGGCATGCCGTCTTCTTTTCATTCAAGGACGACGTGACTGACGCGCAGCTTCAGGAAGTAGTGGGTGCCTTCCGTCAGTTGCCCAACGAAATCCCGGAAATGATCGACTTTCAGTGGGGAGTCAACAACAGTCCCGAAGACCTGAACGCTGGCTTCACACACGCCTTTCTGACAACGTTTCAGGACGAAGCAGCGCGTGCGGCCTATTTGCCGCACCCGGCCCACAAGGCGTTCGGTGATGTTCTGCGGGGAAAGAACAAATCGGTGTTCGTCATTGATTACTGGGGAACGCCTCAGGACCCATTGGAATCGGAACTGAAACATGCCGTCTTTCTTAAATTCAAAGCCGATGCCTCGCCAGAGGACATCACAAAAGTGGAACAGGCATTCGCCGCCCTTCCTTCACAGATCGACGAGATCGTTCGCTTCGAATGGGGCATCAACAACAGTCCTGAACGTCATTCTGCCGGCTTCCAGCATTGCTTCATGGTCAGCTTTGCATCAGCCGAAGCCCGCGCCACTTACCTGTCGCATCCTCGACATCTGGAGTTCGCAGAACTCCTGAAACCGGTTCTCGAAGTAGCTCGAGTCATTGATTTCCAGGCCGAAGGTCCGCTCCCTCCGAAATAATGGCCACGGCTCACAAGAGTTGTTTTTTGCGAGGTAGACCCAATCATGCTCTTCATCAGCCATCGCACCGCCGACAAACAAGCCGCGTTGGAGTTTTTGGAACGCGCTCGAAAGCAGGGATACGAAGAGCGGCAATTGTTTCTTGACACCGATCCGGACGCTCTGTGGATTTGGCGACTGAATTGCTGCCTGGGTATTGGTACTTCGTAAACTGCATTGCGGCACATGGTCGCGAGTTCAATCTTGGAGTGAGCAGTATGGATCACACAACCAACGATCAGATTCGCCCGCGAGAACCTGTCACCCATGAAAAGTCGGAGTTCGACTTCCGTGAGAAGTCGGCCGTTCAGCAGTATCTCGGGTCGCTGTTCGGCTTCGACTTCTTCATCTCCTACGCCTGGGCGGACGCGCGGGACTACGCGGTCGAACTGGCGCAAAAGCTGGAACGACAGCAGGACGGCAAGCGGTATAGCTGCTTCCTCGATTCAGATGACTACGCAAAGGGAGACAATTGGAAGGAGGCTGGCATGCAGGCCCTGCAGCTCACGAGCATTCTGGTGCTGATCGGTTCGCCACAAGCGCTGCAATCGCAACCGGTGCTCGAAGAAATCCAAAAATTCCAGAAAACCAAACGCCGGATCATCCCGATCGAGTTCCTCGACACCGAAGGTCGCTCGACGCTTGATGCCGCACACCATCCCTCGCCATTGCACGACTATTTGCCACCGGAAGTACTTCGCATTCGCGAACCCCATCAGTACCGCCCGGATTCGCAGCAACTCGTCGGCCCGTCCGCCGACCTCGTGAAACAACTCACCGAGTCCTTCGACATCATCACCCACGCCGACAAACGCGCCCGCGTCTTCGGAGCCGCCGCCCTCGTCTTCGCGGTCGTCGCGGTGTTGGCGGTGTTCTTCTGGATATCATCCGATGCGAATCGGCGAACGGCGGAACGGAATGCCATCAATTTAGCGCGGCAACTGGCCACGGCGGAGTACGACCGGGCTCATGAAGCGTCGCAGCCGGGAAAGGATCCGCGCGTCGCCTTCTGGTATGCGTATCGCGCCGCGACGACTGCCCCGCAGGGCGATCCAAGGTGCGAAACCTATATCGATCGCACGCTCTTCCTTGCCACTGAATTGCCGAACAAGGTTGTCAATTTGGAAAACTGGCAATACGAACCGGTCCACGGAATCATAAGTCCGAATCTGGAATCGCTGGTGGTTGTGACGAGTCGCTTTGATATCGCGGCGTGGGATTTACGCTCGGGAAGACGGTTGGTGTTGCCGGCGACGGCAAGCGTCGCAGGTTTTGGCGGTGACAGTTCGACCGGCGACGACCGTGACCGAGGAATGCAATCGCTGCAGATCAGTCCAAATTCTCAACTGGCCCTGGTTTTGCTGAACTCTGATAAGGGTGGGAAGGAGCAGCTTTGTGTTTGGGAACTGGCGACCGGCGCGCCAGTCTTTCAAATACTGACCGACAGTTTTGAGAATGATTATGTCTTCTCTGCGGACAGTCGGGCCGTGTTGCAAGCGACCACCCCCGATGTGTCGGATTCCAGTCCACCACGCGAGCGAGCTTGGAAAATTGCCTGGCACACGACTGCGGCCGCTGAAGTAGGCAAGACCGGCGTACCTGCTCAGGAACTGTCAGCAGCGAAAGGCCAGGAGGTCATTTACCGAGGCAATCGCCCCTTCGAGCTCAAGTTCGGTGAAAGTGAAATCGGCTCCGGCAATCCACGCTCCAAGCATTGGTTTGTGGCCCGGAAGTCTGCGGATGGTAAAGCAATCGCTTGCGGCTCCTTCGCTGGTTACGCTGGGTTCTGGCAAATTGACAGCAATCCGTATGTCGCGCACAGCAGCATTCGCTCGAATGTCGCCGTCGCCTTGGGCGGCGGCGGAGAGGTCTATTCGCTGGATCGCGCCGGCACACTCACTTGTGAAAGTGAATCGGCAGCCGCCAAACAAGTCAGAATTCGCGGGGGCGAATTAAAGGAAGTTGAAATTGCCAATATCGCATTTTCGATCGACCGATCGCAAATGCTCTTGTGTTACCGGGGATTGGGCCCGCAAGGCGATGAGGATTATCGCGGCGGCTTTGAGTTGCGCGATGCAGATTCCTTGGAGTTGCTCGCAGAGAAGCGCGATAAGCCGCTGATTGTCGGTGCAGATTGGTGGATTAAAAATCTGGCCTGGGTGGGTGGAAGGGAGTTTGTGTTTGTTGAGCGCGGTGCCGATAGCGATTATGCCCATGTGAAGCGCGCCTCGATGGATGTAGCGAGTTCGGAAGTTCTCGGCAACGGACTGAGAATTGCGATTGGAGAGTTTTTGAACCTGACAGGCGACGGCAAGTATGCCGCAGTCGCTTATAACGGTCGGGCCGAGGTGTTGCTGAGGCCAACGGACGGGAGTTCGCAGACGCTGGGGCCGTTTCGCGCGGTGCCAGCGCGGGTTTTGCAGGAAGCCTTCGATCTGCGCAAGACCGATCAAGGCATGGCCGGAAAGCTGAGGCCTAATTTCGAATTTCTGTTGGTCAATGAACCCAGCGGTGGGCGGATCTTTATCAACGGGCGGTTGGTCAATCCTGACGCCGACGTGCTGCCGACTGTGTGGAACCACAGCGGCCTGCGTGGGTTCGATGCGCTAGGTGATTCGGCCTCGGTGGTGGACGGCGGCACGGGGTTTCTGTTGGGTCAGTTTCCCCTGACAGACGCCGGAGGAGGCGATTTTCAATTCGTACGCAATCGGGCGCTGGTGATCGGTTATGCGAACAAGACAATCTGGCAGATCACCTCGGGCAATGAACTGTCGATACCGCCACCGTGGTTTGCGTCGTTGGGAACGGCGGTGACGGGGCTGTTAATGGATGACAATCGCAATTTGTTCACTCTTCCGCCGGCCGAGCATGCAGCGGTCAGGCAGAGGTTTTTGCAGGCGCTGCAGTCGGCGACTGCGGCGGGTGATCAGGCGGCTGGGCGCATGCAGCGATATTTTGGTGAGCTGCAGTAGCGAATTTATAGAAAGAAGGGGCTGCACGGTAACGCGGGCTGCGTGCAGCAGGTCGCCAGCAATCGCGGACTGCACTTCGAAGAGTATTGCACGTTGCTGGCAAGGTGGCTCTGCTTCGATTACGACACTCTTTGGATGTACCGCTGCTTCGGAGTCCTCGGCTCTTCGATCTGAAGTCAGCGGATGATGTGTGGTGACCCTGGAGCCGCTGGGCTATTGAGAGGTCTAATAAACGTCTTGCCCGAACCGGGATCATGGGGCGATAAGGAGAAACGACAATGACCGAATTGAAATATTATCACCTGAAGTTGGCAGAGTAAGTCGCTCGGCAGACGGAATCTGCTGCAGGGGCGGAGTTAGCGCCGCATGTGTGACCAGTTGACGCGGAACTCGTTGTCGCGAGGATTGGAGTTTCCCGTCTATCGCGCGGGGAGGAATCTTCGCAGAGCGTTCCGCCACCGATCGCGTTTGGGGACTCGGCCGCCGGTTAGCATCGATCGGTCAATTTCTGTCTTATCAGCCGCAACGCGCTAGCGTCCGGTTCATTGAGAAAACCGGGGGCTAGCGCCCAGCGGCTGATGACGAACCGACAGTTATTTTCCGCTCGTTGCTTAGGCCCTCGGGAAGCCACGCGGCACAAAGGCGAGGTCAATAACGCAACCTTCAACCCTGGTACTTCTATGTGCAGCACCGGAGTAGATCGTGGAATCCTAATGATATGGGAAGGAACAACGAAAACTTTCTCCCAGGGCTCCCCAGCCGAATCGGACTGAAGCGATCTCTGGACTTCCATTCACCGAGGATGGCAGGTTGCAAGTCATTCCCGAATGAGAGTCGCGGAGGGATTTAGATTCGCCCAGGCTGCCGCCGGACTTGCGGGCCGACGTGTGAGCCGGTCCGCCAAATCGGATGATCAGAAGCAGGATTTGGCGGCGGTATGATTTGGACCGTTTGCCGAAAGACGATCCGAAGTTGTGGAAGCGGGCGGCGGAGACTTTGCGGGAGTTGCCGGAGGCGAAAGTTGGGGTCGGACCGAGACCAACTTCAGCCGAAGACGAAGCGGAAATAGCCGAGCGACGTGCTCAAGGTAAGCAAACGGAACCTGCGACACTCAGTCCTTGAACTGGCAATCTCGCTTCAACTCTTGCGGTTCAGCCAGTATTTGCGAATGATCCGCGACCCATGTTCGACCGCTCGCAAGACAACTTCTGGTTCTGCGCGAAATGAAGTGCGCGGGTCCGAAATCGCGGAGGTCATGGACTCGCGGATGTCATCGGAAAGTGTGGCAAATCACACAGGCCCAAGAACTCTTGAAAGCCCACTGAAACACTGCGATTCGGCCCAACGGGCCACAACATGTCAGCTTGGGGCAACGCCCCAGGTTTTGTGGGCAACAATGCGTTTTGCCCTGAAAGGGCTACACAAAATCGTATTGTGGAACCCTTCGGGACGTCGATTTAATTAGTGTTGATTTTGTGGAATGACTTTGTAGTTGTAGTCGTTGAGTTTTTCGGGGTATTCAACGACGACGTTTGCTGCCAGTTTCTGTTGAGCTTTGTTGGCGGGGCGGAAGGTTTCTTCCAGA
>JBBQSE010000382.1:0-8625 GCA_038214195.1 Planctomycetales bacterium | reverse complement strand
GAACCAACAGGTCTAAGTGACGGCGCACGTTGCCGGCAAGAACGAAAACGCACCACGCAACGGGCGTAAGTTCCAGGCAACCATCAATTCCGCTACTCCCGCCACCAGCAAGATCATGCCAATGAAAATTCTCCGGCTGTCAACACAAGACTGGTCAGCGTCTGATGCCATCGCAGCTCGACAAGGCTGAGTGAAGAAAAGCCCAGGGTATTTCTCCACGCGTCACTCAACTCCGCGTTATGTGAATCGCTCCACAATGCGAATCCTGCGACTGTGATGACCAGTCCCGCAGTGAACAGCAATCGGGATGCGATGGCAACGAGTTTCGTGATGAAACCGGCCGGCAATTCAATGATTTGGGCCATATGGCTATCCGCAGTGAGACGGAGCGAAATACGAAATCGAGACCAACCAGACATAAACTCGCCGCAACTTGTACGCCCGACGCCAATTATGGGTCAGTCCTTGTCCTCGATGGAAAAGTGAAGGCCATCGTGACTGAAATTGCATTGATCGCAATGCAGCGGGATTCGCCAGAATTGGGATTTTCGATGTCCCGGCAATGCAGCAGGATTCGTGATAATGCTTTTTCCCGCTGCAGTGTTCTGAACTCTCACAAGTTCCACTCCGCGCTTCATCGGACTGATCCCGGACACTCTCGAATCACGATCGGCATACGAATTGCAAATGATGTTTCGTCAGGTCGATCGGCATGTGTGCCATCTCGACACTTGTCTCTCCCCACAGAAAAGGAAACGACTGATGAACCGGAAAACTGCATTTGCGTTCGCGGCGATGCTCGCGATTCAGGGACTGCCGCTACAGGCAGATGACAAGCCCGTCATCAAGGCCTCAGCCGAAAAACCCGTGGTCACTGAGAAGGCAAAGGAAGTGGAGGAATCACCATGGATTATCGTGGAAGAAGATTTCTGGTTCCCACTTCGATTTGAACCGCTGGAAACACTCAACACGGCACGGTATCACTATCGACGCAATGAAGAAAAGGCTGCAGCAGCCGAAATCAGCAAATCCGCAAGTTGGCTGAATCTGGCAGCAGGACACGCGTTGCCTCACACAAAGAAGAATCTGGAAGAAGCGGCAACCCAGCTGAAGGCCGTCGCAAAGGATCTTGAAGCGGGAAACATCGTCGCCGCAAAGCACGTTGACTTTTGGCTCACCAAAGCCTCCCATGCCCTGGCAGACTGGCACTATTATCGTGCAAAGGAATCGTGGGGTCAGTCGGAAGCTAAGGACGCTGGCAGAGACCTGGTCATGGCGGCCAATTATCTCCGGAATGCCGCGGACTCAGCTCATTTTCAGTTTGGACCGGATTCAGAAACTGTGCTCACACAAGTGTTCAAAAACGGCAAGCTGGAATCCAGTGAAACCCACACCGACCACAACTGGGTTGCCAATGACCTCGAAGGCGTCGAGAACGCTCTGCGTGAACTTGGAAAAACGCTGGAGAAGTAGAACAGTTCAAAAATCAACCCAATGGTCGAAGACTTATCGAAATTTGAGCTCATCGCCTGGGGCGAGGTCAGTCCGCATTCGCGGGGTGATTTGTCCCAGGCTGCTTTATTTTGATTCGGGTGAAACGAGTGCGATTTGCTTTCGGATTTGTGCCACGACACTGGAAGTTTAACCCCAATGCCATCGGCGTGGGCGCACACGCCGATGGCGTGGCGGTTAACATCTCAAGTGAGGCCGTGCGAGGGATATCCACGCCAGCCTTCCAATTTCGGCCACGATTTACGACAACTTGCCGTTTGTCCCCCGTTGATCCGCCAGAATTGTGCCCCGACTCGAAGAACCATGAGGCAAATATGACCAGTACCTCCACTCCACTGCCAGAGCTTGCCGCATGGCAGGCCCTGAATGTCCACGCTGAGCAGATCCGTAAACTGCATTTGCGACAACTCTTTGCCGACGATGCGAAACGCGGCGAGCGGATGGCGCTGGACGCCCTGGGAATCTACCTCGATTATTCAAAGAATCGCATTAAGGATGAAAGTCTCGGACTGCTTGTGAAGCTTGCGAACGAAACCGGTCTCCGCGGCAGCATTGATGCGATGTTCCGTGGCGACAAGATTAATATCACAGAAGACCGGGCGGTGCTGCATGTGGCGCTGCGGGCACCGAAAGGCGCGACCGTCCTTGTCGATGGCCAAAACGTCGTACCGCAGGTTCACGCTGTGCTGGACCGCATGGCCGACTTCACAAATCGAGTCCGCAATGGCGAATGGAAGGGCCACACCGGCAAACGGATCCGCAATGTTGTCAACATCGGCATCGGTGGTTCTGATCTCGGGCCAGTCATGGCTTTGGAAGCGCTCCGGTACTACAGCGACCGCAGCCTGACGTTTCGATTTGTCTCCAATGTCGATGGAACTGATTTGGCGGAAGCGATCCGAGACCTTGATCCAGCGGAGACGTTATTTATCGTCGCTTCGAAAACGTTTACGACGATGGAGACAATGACGAACGCTCAGGGAGCGCGAGACTGGTTGCTGAGCGGACTTGGCGGAGATACCAAAGCCGTGGCCCGGCATTTTGTCGCTCTTTCGACGAATGCGGCCAAAGTAAAGGAATTTGGCATCGATCCCGGCAACATGTTCGAGTTCTGGGACTGGGTTGGTGGACGATATTCGATGACGTCAGCAATCGGCCTCTCGACCATGCTCGCCATCGGATCGGAGAATTATCATGCGATGCTCGACGGTTTCCATCAGATGGATGAACACTTTCGCACCGCGCCATTCGATCGAAATCTGCCCGTGCTCCTCGGCCTGCTGACGATCTGGAACACAAATTTCCTCGGCGCACAAACTTTGGCTGTTCTGCCTTACGAACAGTATCTGAAACGATTCCCCGCTTACCTGCAGCAATTGACGATGGAGAGCAACGGTAAGCAGGTCACGCTGGATGGAAACCGCGTCAGCTATGAGACCGGGCCCATCTATTGGGGAGAACCGGGCACGAATGGTCAGCAT
Organism: Planctomycetales bacterium; assembly: GCA_038214195.1. Classification (GTDB taxonomy): domain Bacteria; phylum Planctomycetota; class Planctomycetia; order Planctomycetales; family Planctomycetaceae; genus SXXK01. The sequence continues at coordinate 5,632 of JBBQSE010000382.1, read as the reverse complement.
TCGTTTTATCAGCTCATTCACCAGGGCACGCGGCTTATTCCGTGCGACTTCATTGCGTTCGGCCAGTCATTGAATCCGGTCGGTCGTCACCATGACATGCTGATTGCAAACGTTCTGGCTCAATCGGAGGCGCTGGCGTTTGGGAAAACTGCGGACGAAGTTCGCGCAGAGGGCACGCCGGACTGGCTTGTGCCGCATCGAGTCTTCGAGGGCAACCGTCCGTCAAACACGATCCTCGCGGAGCGACTCACGCCAGGCATGCTGGGCAAGCTGGTCGCCCTTTACGAACATTCGGTCTTCACGCAGGGCGCGATTTGGAACCTTGATCCATTTGATCAGTGGGGCGTCGAACTGGGGAAAGTCCTGGCCAATCGGATTATTCCGGAACTGGAAAGCAAGTCACCAGTCGAACTCAAGCATGATTCATCGACAAATTGTCTCATTCAGCGTTTTCGGAAATTGAAGGAGTCATAAGGCGATCGGCAGAAACAGATTTACCGTAGGACGGACACTTCTGCCCGTCGCGGATCGTGACGGGCAAGAGTGCCCGTCCTACAGCTGATAATTCGCTTTTTGCCGCTCGCCTAAGTGCCAGCGGAACCGATTGTGTCGCTCTGGGACAGCGTGTGGCTGGGCTTCTGTCGCCGCAGTGACTCGCAGCGAAATTACGGATTGTTTCACCAGGCTGATCGGTTAAACTTGGAGGGTAGCCTTCGATCGAGTGCGGACATGTGCCGATCTTATTCTGACAGACCCGCGATGAATTCTCTCCCACCTTAAGCGTAACCAGGCATCCGACCATGCTGACAATCAACGGTAGTCTCCGGAAAGGCAGAGCGTTTTGTGACGGTGTCAACCGTAGGCGATTCGTGCAGATCGGGGCCATCGGAACTTTTGGTCTGACGCTTCCCGATTTGCTGCGAGCAGAACAGGCTGGCCAGACTCGAACTTCGGCGAAGCGTTCGGTGATTCTGATCTGGATGCACGGCGGCCCGTCGCAACTGGATACCTTCGACATGAAGCCCATGGCCCCGGCGGAATACCGGGGCTCGTTTACGCCGATTGCTTCGAACGTCCACGGTCTGGAAATTTGCGAGCTGTTCCCGGAACAGGCGAAGGTGATGGATAAATGCACCGTCATTCGCAGTTTTTCCCACGAGAACGGCGATCACTGGGCGGCGGCCCACTGGATGCTCACCGGTCGCCTGGGTTCCACCGGAAGTGATCGCGCGCCACGGCAACCGTCGATGGGGGCGATCGCGTCGCATCTGCTTGGTCCGACGCAGCCGGGTGCGCTGGCCTCCGTCAACATGAACGATGGTGGTTTTGGATTTCACGGCGGTGCGTGGCTTGGAGTCAGCCAAAACCCATTTCGTTACGGTGAGTTCAGTTATGGCAATGAAGCCGGACGTCTTCCGTCGGGCGATCACAAGAGCTTTGCGCTGGTCGATGGATTGTCTGAAGAACGCGCCATGAATCGCATCAACCTGCGAAGCCAGCTCGATGGACTGAAGCGGCAGATTGAAGGCAACCGCGTCTTTGATGCGATGGACGCAATGGACCAGCAGGCTTTGGACATTGTGTTATCCGGTCGCGTGCGCAAAGCGTTTGATGTAACCCAGGAAGACCCCACCCTGCGACAACGTTACGGTGACGGCTGGGGCGAACAGGCACTGCTGGCTCGACGGCTGGTGGAAGCGGGCGTTCGATTTGTTTCCCTGAACACCGGCTACTTCGATGATCACGGCAACATCGAACGCGCTTTGAAAGACAAGCTGCCGCGCCATGACAAGTGCGTCGGAGTTCTGATTCAGGATCTGGCGGATCGTGGGATGCTGGACGACACGCTGGTCGTTGTCGCTGGCGAATTCGGGCACACTCCACGCATCAATGCCAATGCCGGTCGCGATCACTGGCCTCAGGCTCAAAGTATTCTGCTCGCAGGCGGCGGCTACCGCCACGGTCAGGTGATCGGCAGCACAAACGACAAGGCCGAATTCCCAACGTCGCGTAAAATCGGTGTCGAAGACTTTTGTGCAACAGTATATCACTCACTGGGATTGCACGTGGATGACAAAGTCATCGATCTCTCAGGTCGCCCGGTGGCATTGTTGCCGGGTGGAACAGTTCCGCACGAGTTAATTTGACGGCTCGCTGGAATTGGCGATTGCGCACTCGGTGTATCAACCGCCAATCGAGTACATCGGGCGGTCCGGCTGCAGAAATTTTGCAGTGTTGATCTCGTGGCCTTCGTTCTTGGCCGCAATGCATTCGAGCATGAGTTCCGCGATCGTGTGATCTTCGCCGCCAGTTCGAAGCGTCGTCTTAACGTCCGTTTCTTCGTGACTGAACAGGCAATTACGGAGCTTGCCGTCTGCCGTTAAGCGAAATCGGTTGCAGCTTGCGCAAAAGGGCTGGCTGATGCTGGCGATCAAGCCGATCCGGCCTAACCCGTCGGCAAATTCATATTCCTGGGCTGGAGCCTCTGATCGAACGGTTTCGACGATCGGCAACAGCGATGCCTTGTCCAACTGGCCAGCGTCTGCAGTTCCGAAATCGCGTTCGCTCGATACCACTGTTGGCGGCTGTTTGCTGACCGGCTTGAGCGGGCCGAATTCCGCTTCCAAAATCGCAATGATTTCATGCGCGAACAGCACTTTTTCGCGTTGCCATTTCCCGTCAGCGTCCAGCGGCATGAATTCAATGAAGCGAACGACCGTGTCAGTTTCGCGAGCCAGCTTTCCAAACGGGATGATTTGATCTTCGGTGAGACCGCGGATCGACACGGCGTTGAGTTTGATCGGCGAAAATCCGGCTGCTCGAGCAGCCTGGATTCCGGCAATGACGCGTTCGTAACCATCCCGCCGCGTCACCGTTCGGAAAATCTCCGGATCCAATGCGTCAAGACTGATGTTCAGTCGTCGCAAGCCGGCCTCTCGAAGTCTCGCGGCCTGTTCTTCCAGCAGGATTCCATTGGTGGTGAGGCCGATGTCGCGGATGCCCGGCACACTTGCCAGTGCTCGCACCAGAATATGAAGGTCACGGCGGACAAGCGGTTCGCCACCGGTCAGTCGAATCCGATCAATTCCAAGAGTCGTTCCAACTCGGACGATACGTTCGATTTCTTCGAACGACAGCAAATGCTCCTTCGGCATGAATTCGACATTCTCTGCCGGCATGCAATAGAAGCAGCGAATGTTGCAGCGGTCTGTCACGCTGATTCGCAAATTGTTGTGCAGCCTGCCGAAGCGGTCGATAAGTTTCCGAGGTTCGTCATTTTGATTCATGATTCGAGTTCCGTGTCGCCGTTGCCGGAAAGCGAACCGGGCGCGGATTCCGGGTGCAGCCACTCCGCCGCCCCATCAGTGTAATGCTCTTTCTTCCAGATGGGGACTGTGTTCTTGAGTGTGTCGATGACCCATCGACCGGCATCAAATGCCTGCGCGCGATGGGGCGAACTGACGGCTACCGCGACGCTGACGTCGCCAAGCTCAAGTCGTCCGTAACGGTGCGCAATCGCCACTCCCACGACAGTGAAGCGTTCTCGGCATTCGGCTTCCAGTCGATTCAACGCGGCCTCCGCCATTTCCGGGAAGGCTTCGTATTCAAGCCACGAAGTCTGAATATCTCCAGTGAATTCTCGCACGGTTCCAAGAAACAGCACGACGGCACCTGCCCTGTGATCACGGACGGCTTCGGTCAGCGCTGAGAAATCGATGGCTTGCTGAGTGAGTTCAATCATAATCAGCCTCCACTCACCGGGGGGAAACAAGCAACCACATCCGACTCCCGGAGAATTCGCTCTTCATTGGCAAATTCGTTGTTGACAGCCCACAACAAGGTTGCAGCACTGGATTCCAGCGCTGGAACGGCCTCGAAAAGCGACATCCGAGCCTGCGCAACGGTGCCTGAATCGGGAACGTCGATGTCGATCGAATCGCGACAGGCAATTTCACGAGCAGCAGCAAAAAGCAGGACGGAGAGTTTCATAGGCGCGAGTCATATCAGCTTGGTTGTGCATTTTACCCCTGCAAAGGACTATTCCACAGGCTCTTGAGCGAAACTCTCAGGAAACCGAAACAGCGATTTCCGGCCGCTACGCTGAGTCGAACCCGGCAAATCTGGAGCATGATTCTGCAAAGTTCCTTTGAATTACTGGCCACAGACTCTGTACACTGCGACTTGGATCGCGAGTCGGTTCCCTTTGAATTCTGTGGCTGAAGATTGAATGTTCAGGACGGATCGAGGGGAAGGTGCATTTCGAAGTCCTAATTCTCCGCATTCCATTTTTGTCGATCCGCTGGTTCGGGAGTTTACTGTGAAGTCTTTCCTCAAGAACATTCCCTCCGTCGGTGTTTCGCTGCTGGTGAATGTGTCCGTCCTGATGTCGCTTTATTTCATCCACCGCTCGCTGCCGGCGTTTGGTAAAGAGATGACGCTGGAATCCATCTTCACTGAAGAAATGCCGCAGGAAGAGATCACGCGCGACCTGCAACTGGATACGACACCGGCTGAGACACTCAACGTCATCGCGGGCGGGACGCCATCGACCGTCGTTGGCGCGGCCGCCCAACCCGCTGCAGCTCCTGTCAATGTCCAGAAGGCTGCCGTGATGAAGGAGGTCAATATCCGTCCGGTTATGACGGATGTGGCGTTGCCTTCCGACGAAATGATCGGACAGGAACTGGGTGAAGGTGAGATCATCGGCGAAGTCGGCTCCATGGTGGAAGGCTACGGTGCCGCAATGGGGATCATCACTCAGGAAATTGTCCGCATGATGCGTCAACAAAAAGTGACGGTCGTCTGGCTGTTCGACGAGTCTGGAAGTTTGGAAGATGACCGCAAGGAAATTCGCGAAAACTACATGCGAGTTTTGGATGAGTTGAAGATCGCTTCGTCCAAAGATGAAGAACTCAAGAAAGGCAGCGAGCAGTTGCTGACAGTCGTCGCAAGCTACGGACAGGGAATTCACGAGCATACCGCGAGACCGACAGCGGATCTCGAATTGATCAAAGCGGCAATCGACAAAGTTCCCGTTGATACGACGGGTGAAGAAAACATGTGCCAGTCGATCGCAACTATCATCAACAAATACAAACAAACTGCGATTCGCGGCAAACGAAAACTCGCGGTAATTATTGTTTCCGACGAATCCGGCGATGACGGCGGCTTTGTGGAAAATGCGATCACTGAAAGCCGCGCTGCCAAGGCACCGCTTTATTTTCTGGGGCGTGAAAGCATGTTTGGTTTTCCTTACGCTCACCAGCGTTGGGTTGATAAACCAACAGGCGAAGAATTTTGGGTCCGAATCCGCCGAGGCCCTGAGACACCTTTTCCAGAGTGCCTGCAGTGGAATGGTTTGCATTCTCGCTGGGATACTCAGTCCGCCGGATTTGGCCCGTATGAACAGGTTCGCATGGCGCGGGAATCGGGCGGGATTTTCTTTGTCCTTCCGGGGGAAGAAACCTCGCTTGTGGGTGAAGGTGCGAATGATCGACGAAAATACGATTTCCTGTCGATGCGGGAGTATCAGCCAAATCTGGTTTCTCGACCGGAATACGAGCTCGAACGTAAGAACAGCACGTTTCGTGAGGCTATCTGGACTGTTATCTCAAACCTGAACCCCAACGCT
>JBBQSE010000381.1:0-8656 GCA_038214195.1 Planctomycetales bacterium | reverse complement strand
GGCTTCTGGTGGTAAATCGTTTTCAGGCCGGAAGACGGTCCTGTTAATCAAATCGATGCCCCAAAGCCCCCTGCCACTCCGAAAGTTTGGCTTTCAAGCCATTTCAACCCGTCCCAAGTCCGCGATCAAACGCTTCCAGCTCTCGGGAATACGTGTCAGTGACCGTGTCGAGCGTCTTCAACCCGATCTTCCATTCCGGTCGATCTTCAGTCGCCCGATTGCAGTGTTCCGTGAGCAGGCGATAGAGGAATCGAAACAAATGCCGAGGCACCCGGAGTTTCGCAAACCGGGCAATCAGGTCTTCCCGAGTGACATCCTCCGCAAAGAAATCGCACACTGTCGTATTCGCCGCAACTTCACCATCGGTTGCAGTGTCTCCGGTTTGGCAGGCCCGAATTCGATTGGTCGCCATGTCAAACAGGGACTCACCCGTCCATTCCAGCGACTTGATCAGGTTCTGTTTGTCGAGCCGTGATCGCTCGTAGAACTCTTTTTCTTCCCGATTCAGGAAGTAGACAACATCCCGAGGCAGCAGCATTTTGAATCCAATGCCTGGGTGCTTCAAAAACTTGTTGTCGAACATGGACCACAGGAAATCCCGCATTCGTTCCGCCGAACCATTGATGAGATGTGGCTCGTCAACACGATCGACAAGGACGATAATGCTCGTAAACCCCATCGGTGCCAAAACCCGTTGCAGCTTGGCAAGCAATTCGTAGCGGTCATCACTGCGGTCGCGCGAAGGCATCGGCTGTCCATCGATTTCCGCTGCCGGAAAGCGTGCCAGGATCTTGCGAAGAGACGATGTGCCATGTTCCAGAATCCGCACCTGCCGCGCGATCTGCCGTGCCCGCCACCAGAGTGACACCGTCCGTCTCAGATACGGAACCCATCCAGCGGCGATCGCAACGTACAGCCACCACGAAGTCAATGCCTTCAGAGCCGCCAATCCTTCCGTGCGAAGCCCGCGCAGAGCGAACATCAGCAAAACAATTGTGATGAGCATACCGAGTAGAAATCGCCAGTGGACGGTCGGTGTCAGATAGCCGATTCGCCAGCGAATGTCTTTCCAGCGCCGCCAGTGCGATTGATCGGACGACTGATCATAGAATGCGGCCAGCATCAGCAAATCCCGCTTCCGTTGCCGAGGCAGTTCACGAATCTGCTGCAGCGATATATCGGGATCAGTCGCACTTCGATCGGCGACAACGTTACAAAGTCTTCGCGTACTGAGCGCGAGGAGCGCGTCCATGTGGTCCCACAGTCGCCATTCCTTTAGTGCCAGATCCGGATTGCGCTTCCGGCCGCGCAGGCGATCATGAAAAGTATCCAGAAAAGGATTCAAATCGTCGTAGCTGATGACAAACGAACGTTCGCTGGGGAATTTGTGATTGTGTTCGCTTAGCGCGGTCATCAACTGCAGGCGAATGGCCGTTTTGCCCGAACCCTTCTCGCCAAACACGATTGACGTACTTGGATTTTGGCAATCTCCCAACACCTTGTCCCACGCAGGATGATAGATCGTCTCCGCGCAGTGCTGCTGAAAGATGTGGTCGGAACTGGCGTCCTCCTGACTGAACGGATTGATGGTCACTCCGTAGTGTTCAAGGAATTGCTGAATCTTCATGGTGTTTGTGTTTGTGATTATTTTGAAAAGAAGAAGTTCGCTCACTGGCTTGTTCCGAGGCTCCAGCCCTGGAACGAGGTTCTTTCCCGAAGCAGGCTAATCTCCGTGCGCCGCGATCCACTCTGGATCATCACGATATCGCTGAGCTTTCCACGGATCGCCGACGTTATGATATCCCGCGCGTTCCCAATAGCCAGGAACGTTGCGGTCTGTCAGTTTGATCTGATTCACCCATTTCGCACTCTTCCATGCGAAGAGTTTGGGGACAACCAGCCGCACCGGGCCGCCATGATCCGGGTCGATGGGATGCCCGTCGTGAGTGTCCGCCAGCAGAACGTCCTCATCCAGCAACGCATTCAGCGGAACATTCGTGGTCCAGCCATCGTCGTACGCCCCAATCAGTGCAAACTGGGCAGCCGCCCCGACGCCCGCTTGATTCAGTAATCCTCGAACCGACACGCCTTCCCACAAATTCCCCAGCCGAGACCACGCAGTGACACAGTGAAAGTCACCGAACACCCGCACGCGCGGCAACTGTTGAAACTGCTCCAGCGTGAATTCGAGCGGTCGATCAACCAGCCCACTAATCTTCATCGCCCATCGAGCGATATCGATTTCCGGGACGCTGGTCGCGTGCAGCACCGGCCATTTCCGAGTTCGATGCTGGCCTTCCGGCAGACGCTCCGACCGTCGCGTGTCCTCCGAGACAATCACGTCCGTTGCGATTTGATCGGGCACCGGCGCACCGGAGGTTTGATATTTCGGGTCGGTTGCTGGACTATAGTGCGACATCGCGTCGGGAATTCAAAAACAGGGATCGATGAATGTCCGCCGAGCGTTCGCTCGACGACACGTGATTCGGTCGCGACAATTCTGGCTACTCGACCGCCCCAATGCCAACGGAGTCTTGCCATGATTATCGATTCTCACCAGCACTTCTGGAAACTGGACCTGCCTTTTGACTACGCATGGCTCCACGAGCCCAAACATGAACCCATTTGTCGCGACTTTCTGCCAGCCGACCTGAAGCCGCATCTGAAGGCCTGTGGCATTCAAAAATCGGTGTTTGTCCAGACACAGCACAATGTGGAAGAAAATCGCTGGGTTCTGAAACTGGCCGAACAGCACGATTTCATCGCCGGTGTTGTCGGCTGGGTGGATCTGGCATCTGAAAAATGCGAAGAACAGTTGAGTGAATTCGTCACGAATCCAAAGTTCGTCGGCATCCGACACATCACGCAGGGAGAAACGGACGACAATTTCATCGTTCGTCCTGACATCGTGCGTGGACTTAAAGTGCTTGAGAAACACAAAGTGCCTTTCGATCTGTTGTTCTTCACTCAGCACCTCAAGCACGCTCCAACCCTGGCTCAGCAGCTGCCTGATTTACCGATGGTCATTGATCATCTTTCAAAGCCCAAGATCAAAGATCAGCAGATCGATGACTGGAAGAAAGACTTGCAGGCCGCCGCGAAGTTCCCGAACATCTACTGCAAGCTCAGCGGCATGGTGACCGAAGCCGACTGGAAAAAGTGGAAGCCCGCCGACCTAAAGCCTTACGTCGAAACAGCTCTTGAAGCCTTCGGTCCCGACCGTTGCATGTACGGCTCCGACTGGCCAGTCTGTGAACTCGCCGCCAGCTACGAAATCATGTTCGCTGCCCTGAATGAAGTGCTCGGAACAATCAGCACGGACGAACAAAACGCCATCTTTGGCGGAACGGCTAAGAAGTTTTACGGGCTAAAATAAGATTGCGAGGATGATTTTCCGGAATCCGCTGCAGAGTGAAGTGCGGCACACCATTTGTGCGACAAAGCGTCGGCCAGCACCGCAACAAACCTGCCTCCGTCCGGAGACTACGAACAGCCACAGGAACGACAAGAATTCACATAAACCATGCCTGCTTCTTTTGTGTTGTTGTCAGCTCTCAATCACAGGGATCATCAACCACCACAACGGGCCGATGGTCTGCATCAGACGACTTGAGTCACAAGATGGAACACGGCGTTTATATTTGCACCTGGAGTCGGTCACGCGATCGTTTCACATTGGCCGTGAAGTCTCGCCCCGAGCTTCGTTCTTCGGCCCCTACCTACGCTGAAGCCGAAGAACGGCTCATCGAAGTCATCCAAAATTCCGGTGGTGCGATGCAGGCGGTGCTGGAGTTCGATCCACCTCTGCCCAAATCCACGCTGGAAAAAAAGTACGGCTTTCCCGAGATCTACTTGATCGGCGGTGACGATCGATTTGAAACAGATGCACCGCGTGGAAAGCCGTTTGAATGCGTTGAGGAAACTGAGGAACGCTTTCGCTGGCTTGATGCGTTTTACGACAAGCCGGTATGCCGCAAGTGCAAGCGCACGCCCGGTCGGCGTAACGACAAACCCGTCACACTGACATATGCCGGAAAGTATGATGGCGCGTTTGGTTCACTTGGGACTATTGGCGGGTCGAGCCATCATATTGTCAGTGAAGAGTTTTTAACACTGCTCACAACAGAGGAAAAATGCCGCCTGGAGTTTCAGCCAACGCATCGGAAAGGTCGGAAGAAGTTCTACGAGTTGGTTGGACCTGAAGGTCCGCCGCACGTGGCGGTCCTTGGAATTAAGATCAGCGGCTGGCACTGCCTCACGTGCGATCATCGGACGTGGGGCTACTGGGTCGAAGGGATGGCAATCAACTCCTTTGTTGCACGATCCGATTTGCCAGTTGACTTGAGCGGGGTGTTTGCCATCGGCACTTTCCCAGAGATTGAACTTGCGGTTACAGGGCCTCGCTGGAGAGAATTACTTGGCCAAAAAGGCACTCGCGGCTTCACGAGTCGGCAAGTTGGAGTGGTGCGCGACCATGAAGTATTGCGGGAACCCGAGTTGCCGACGTATGAATAAGGCATAATCGACTGGCTTCGCCAAAACCTTGTTGTCATCCTTCAAACTTCTCTGCTAAATTCTGATGGTCTGAATCAATGGGCGGTGATCGCTTCGCGTCGGATGTTCGGCCAATCAATACGATGACGAAAGGCCGTAACCATGTCGTGAACCAGACCGACATGTCACAGGATCATTGTCATCACCTCATGGGGTTTGTCGGGATGGACCAGATTTTTGCCCAACAGTCGCTGACTGAACTTCGGACCCTCGTCGAATCAAAAGCCGGTCCGCAGATGCACAAGCAACTCGCCGAAGAATTCTTGCGGTCCTGCAAGTACCAAAATGCGGAGGAATGGAATCGGGCCGTCCGGCTGTGTGAAGCGCTGACGATCATTGGATGGGGCGATCTGGAACCGGTGAAGCGTTTCGCGGTGTGTACTGTAACGGAAACCCGGAAACGACTTTCTTCAACAAGTTCTCGGAGCCTCGTTTTGTGGAAGCGATTTGGTCGAAACGGAAGGATGGCCTTACGATGGAGCCGGGGAGAACCAAATATAATTTCAGCCCAAATCTGCCCGGGACGCTATCGCAGGAGCACAACTACGCGGTAACCGTATGTATTCAGGAGCTTCGACTCGAAACTCAGCGCAACTGGATTCCCAAATGCCCGATTTCGATCCGACTATTTTCTAACTGCTACGCAAGTTCTGAGAAACTGGTCGCGGAGATCAAGGAGGTTCTGACGCCTGCTCTGGACCGGCAAATGCCTCCCGAAGCCTATGGCACGGCGCTCAATCGTATACTGATCAACTGCAGCCTGAGTTACGGAGATCGTGAGTACTGCAAGGCGAACTACATCATCCTCGACGACGATGCTCGACTCTCCGCAGAACAACTTCAGGCGAGGTTGAGGACAATGTATTCGGAGAAGAAGATTGAGACGAATCGCTATCACTTACGGAAACGATTCGAGTTCGGCCGCTTCAACTCGACACGAAACACGATCAGTGTGGAGATTCATTTTTCGAAGGATTTCAGCGAACAATCGATTACGTTACAGAAGCGAGAGTTCGCGAAACAATTGAGCGAGGCGGTCGATGGAACTGTCAAACGACTCAAGGCGAAAAAGCTCCAATTTGACCTGGACCGAATGTCGCACGATTTCCAAGCCATTCTTCGAGCCTGGACGCAGTGAATCATCAAACGTTGAGGTCAGTCACAAACTAAGGGAAGAGAGGAACATTCTACTGATCCTTTCGTTCTACGAATTGACAACGGTGTCATGCACTTGAAGCTGGTGCGGTTATCGAGCCCGGACAGGAAGCACACCGATGTGATGCAAGTACCAGACGAGCCCGATAGCGCCCACTGCAATGATCGGCAGCACCCACTTCGCGATCGATACAAGCGTGAGGAATCGTCGTTCGCAATGGGTATAGAACAGCCTCAGCCACGGAACGTCAAACCAGACGAACAGGACGGCGGATAGCCAGAATGTCCAGCAAACTTCGATCGCCAGCTTCGGCAGAATCAGCCACCACGCATTCTCTTTCGGATAAAATGCGAGTGCCGTAAAGATCAGAAAGAAGACGCCAATCAGCATCAGCAGGAATGTGCGTCCAAGCTTCCGGGCAAATGTCCGATGACGATCGAATCCGAAATTGTCTTGTGATTCTGGCACTTGAAACTCTTGTCCCGTGAAGTACTTTCAAATCGGATTCAAACCTTGTTGCCGAAGAACGCGACAAGGGCTTCGAGAATGAACGGCAGAAACAGCACTGCAATCACAATGACGAAGCGACCGACAATCTGATCCACAAAGAATTCTACCCAATTGGGAATCAACACTCTCCGAGAGCACTATATAGAGATCTGAAAGTGCAGGGCATATGTTCGACCGGAATATCCTTTTGTATCAAGGCGGTTGTCCCAATGGAATGTACCGCTTCGCAAATTGCATCGATGGTTCCCGACCTGAGGACAGGTCGGGCTACGTCGGGCCTGGGTCCGTGCGAGGGAAAGTGGAGGCATTTTTTGGCAGAAGGTCAGGGTGCCGACCACGGTGCCACGCACTGGATCTTGCGCATCGGATCTTCACTCATCGTAGATGACTGTGCGGTGGCCAAGATCAATCAGGTGATTCCGCTGTGACGATGGCAGCAACCGGAGACATTGCTGCTATGATCGTGTTCCTGTGCAGCGCGCGGGCGAAGTGTACTGGCCAGGCAGTCAACGTCGATGGCGACTGCGTGATCCATTGGTAAACGCAATTGCGTCAGGGAGATTTTCGTGGCAGAAGAAACAACGCGCTCGCAACCACGCGGGAAGATTCTGCTTAGCGTTATTACGGTGCTGATATCCATCCTGATTGTCGCTGCTGGGCTTTACCATGCGTACAGATCATTGCGTCTGAAGCAGCAGCTCGCAGAGCTCAGGTCGCGCGGTTTGCCGACAAATGGTGAGGAATTGAATGCCTGGTATGCCGTGCCACCGGATGTTCGCGATACAACAGAACTGTGGACAGCTGCTACCAGTGCGATCGCAAAGGTCAATGTCTACTCGAAAGCCCAGGGCGTTCCATTCGTCGGTGACGGACCAGTGCCAGTTCCCCCGCCGGGCGAAGAATGGGCCGAACTCGAAGCTTCACGATCGTTTCTGAAAGAAATGGACCGCGAGCTGCAACTCATTGTCGTCGCCGCAGACGCAGGCGGTATGGCGCGGTATCCGGTCGATTTCAGGGAAGGTTTGAATGCAGTTCAGACCGACCAGCACCAGACTCGAAATCTGGCGAGACTGCTGTCGCTGAGCGCCCACGTTCATGCACATGACCGCCAATCGCAGGATGTCCTGAAAGATGTGAAAAGGATATTTGCTGTTTCCGGCTCCCTTGACGGTGAACCAAGCTCGATCGCCCAGTTCGTCTGCAATTCGCTCCACGCCATGGGTTGTGTAGAGGCAGTCTACATGTTGCCACACTGCCAATGGTCGGACAAAGAACTGGAAGAGTTGCAACTTGCGGTCGGCCATACTGTGTTTCGAAAAAATCTCCAGCGCGCGTTTTACGGAGAACTTGCAATCATGCTGGACTCTCTGGAGACGCTTCCGAGTCCGAGCATATTCCGTATCGTCGTTACGACGAACAACAGCAGATCGAACGTCATTGAGCTCATGGACTCTACGGCAAGAGCGACGGATTTGTCATGGGCTGAAACTGTAAAACGGTTTTTTCCAACATCGCTGGAAATGATGGCAACTGAAATCGATCCTATTTCACCAGTCTCCAACATCATGGTGTTGCTCGGTTTACCTGTACTTCAACGGGTGATTGTTTCGGGAATTCGTAACGAAGCTCGGCAGAACTGCAGCCTTGCCGCGATCGCAACGCAACGCTATCGAATCAAACACGGAACGCTGCCCGCGAGACTTACCTACCTGAAAGATTTCATCCCGGGTGAAGACACATCAAAGTTGTCGCGGCTGATCGATCCTTTTGACGGACTGCCGTTGCGTTTCAAAACAAGCAAGAATGGCGTGATCATCTACAGCATTAGCGAAAACAGAGTCGATGACGGCGGCGATATTGATGACGCACATCGAATATCTGCGGATCTTGGTTATTTGATTTCGGAGTAGCATTTACGCCAGCCGATGGCTGGTACTGATTGCGCCTTCAGGCAGCCCTTCGTTCTGCTTCAGGAAGACAGCGTAACACCGTGCAGGTCGGCGAGAACAACTCAGCCATCCGTGAGTGATGAGCCACACGTCCTCACCGCTTCTTTACCCCGTTTTAGTTTTTAAAACCGAGACTTCGATTGCGCTATCCGTGCGCGCATGTTTTGAATTCATGATTCAGACATAGCAGCTTTTGCGACTTTGCTTAGTTGGACAGCGCCAGTTTTGGCGGAAACCGTGCATTTTTGCAGCCCGAAGCGTGAGCGAGGGATTGTGCCTAACGCGGTCCCTCGCTGACGCCTCGGGCTACTATTTCGGATAAAGTGGCGCTGTCCAATTAGTCAAAATCTGCTGCAGCTATTGTCGTGGTTGAGTCGCCACAATGAAGACTCACGCACCGACTTTTTCTGGATGCCGATTGTGTCACTGAGTGAATCCGCAGTCTTCGTCCAGCGGAATGAGTTCGACCGGTCTTAAGTCCATTTCA
>JBBQSE010000380.1:0-8679 GCA_038214195.1 Planctomycetales bacterium | reverse complement strand
ACCGTTTCGTTCGCGGAGCGAACGACGACTATGGACCGCCTGGATCGGATTTTTAGACAAGTTCCTCCGCTGTCGTGAACAAATCCGGTGTTTTCGGAATTCGGTGGAGGTGTCAGGCAGCTTAGCCGCGCGCAACTGTGCATAGCGTGCATAGTCGGATCATTCCGCACGCCTGGCTCAATGCGTGTCCGTCGTCGCAGCAGGCAGGACAGGACCGGCTGTGGTTGATCCCGTGGCGTAGTTGTTAGAATTGGGTGATCGTCCGCGCAGGCAGTCCCGATACATCGTCTGTTCGCAGTCTGCTCACCGACTGCCGGAGCGGGTGCTCCGTTTGTGATCCTCAGTCATGGATGTGACGTTCCATTCTGTCTATGAATTTCAGCATGTCGTCGAGTTGACCGGAATTAGCCGGAAACAAGCGTATGATGAAACTCCATCGAACTCACTGGGTTGCTCATGTCCATTGAAGAACTGCTTGAACAGATGGAGCAGTATCGATTACGCAGGGAACAGCGAGATTACCGACCGGAATGGCTGAAAGGCTTTGTCGGGCAGGCCGCCTCCTTGTTCGAGCCGTTGACGCACGTGGGACGAGTGGGCTACGACTGCCAGGTGGATGAACGCGGATGGACGGTCTGCATGTACCTTGGCACCACCGAGATTGTCGGTGGTGCAAGAGACGGTCAAATTGATCACGCTGGCTTCCGAATTGATCTGGCTCAGCTGACCAAACTCTTTTCTTCTGTCAGTCGCTTTGAATGGTATTCCGTGGCGGAACCAGCGGAGAAAGGTGACGCTCGCAGCATCCGCTCACTGATTTCCATCCACGGACTAACTCTCGACGGGCAGGAAATTCGACTTGAGTTGTATGCTGTGCCACCGCAGCATATTCGACCAGGGTTGCACTGCCGACCGGACGGAATGATTTACGAAACACATTGATTTTCACGGCAACACATCTGTGATTCATAGAATATCGGGCCGGGCGCCCATGGCACTCCTGCGGAGCACTCAACTCTGCCGGAGTGCCTTTTTTGCGTCCATCCTGTTTGATGTGGGCAGAGACGGAGTTCGCAGCTTCAGCCGAAGATGTCATTGCGATTCTCTTCGGTCAGTAACGGCGCCTGGAGTCGACGCGGAGAATTGACATCTTTGAACAACAGGTCGCCGTGTCCGAGGAGTTTTTCGGCACCGGCCTCCCCGAGCAGCATGTTTGATTCCAGGTGCCGCCCCATTCTGAGGCCGATTCGGGCGGGCATGTTAGAATCCAGCGGACCTTTGATGGTGTCGCGGCTCGGTTCCTGTGTTGCCAGAATCAAGTGAATCCCAGCGGCGCGGGACTTCGCTCCGAGCCGACAAATCTGCTCTTCGATCTGTTTCCGTTCTTTGGAGCTGCGGCTGATAAGATCTCGGTATTCGTCGCAAACGCAAATGATTCTCGGCAACGGCATGTCAGACCTGGCAGCGGCATCGATAATAGTATCCGCACCCTTCATGAGGCGATACCGATCTTCCATTTCCGCACACAGCTTCTGCAGTACCTCGACGGCTGATTGTTCATCCGGGAATACCAACGGCTGCCACAGAAAAGGAGAGTCCCGCAAAGCATGAAATGCATTCCGCTTGGGGTCGATAATCACCAACCGCAAGGTCTCCGGCGTGTTCGCGACCATGAGCCCGGCGATCGCCATTCGCAGCCATTCGCTTTTTCCGCTGCCAGTGGTGCCGGCCACGAGAAGATGGGAATGTTCGGGCTTCGACAAATCCGCACACACGAGTTCGCGATCAAGATTGACGCCGACCGGAACCGTCGAGCTCCCAAACACGGGATGCTTCGGGGGAAGCTGGGCACGAACCTCGTCGAAGTAAACGGTTTGCCTATCGGGTCGCTGCACGTCGATCACGAGACATCCTCCATCACGGTTGATAAAGGGCTCGGCGGCAAGTTTCAGCCGAATCTGAAGTTCCGCAGCCCGATTTTCGACTGCCGCGACCTTCGTGCCAGGTCCGAGGGTGATGGGAAACCGAATGAATGCGGGGCCAATGACGATATCGTTGTCCAGTGTGATGTTTACGCCATATTCATGGAAAGTCTCGACGATCCTTCGCCCCGTCTCACGGTACTGCTGATCGTCCGCTGATTCGCCGCCACCCGCCTCCGGCCCTCGAACCGGTCGGTTTCCCGCCGGGCCTTCCGGCGAGATGCTCGGCACATCCGAGCCGCTGACTCCTGCGAGGCGACCAATCAATTCGCGAAGTCGCTGTCGGGCGACAGTCAGTGTTTCAGCGGCAAAGAGAGTCTCGTGCCGCTCCGGCGTGAAGCTGATCAGTGCCAACGTTCCGGGATCAGCCTGCTGACCATTTTTCGACTGTTCGATTTCTGAGAGAACCATGTGATAAAGGCACGCCTGCCCCAGATCGGCCTCAGGAGACGTCCTTCCCGTCTTGAATTCGACAACGCACCAGACGGCCGTTGAAGCCAGGCGAATTATGGCATCCGCGATCCCGACCAGCCGTACACTATCGCTCCATTCAGGGTCGTTTAGCTCGCACTCAATCGCCGTTTCCGTCTGGATACACTCGGCGAGTCCACGCCACGGAGCTGCCACGTTCGACCGACGTGATCCTGAACCCGTCTGCAACGTCCATGACAATTCGGCAAACCAATGACAAGCTGCCCGCATTGCCTGCCAGAATGCCGCGACCTCGGATACCGACTCCTGCAGCGCTATGCAGTGACGAGTCAGTCTCGGGCCGACGAATTGATCGTAAACTCGTTGCACGAGTTCTTCTTTCCAGACCTCGAGATCAGACTCCGATTTGGACAAAGCAGCGAGAGGACTTTCCGGCGAGTCGTTCGAGACGAGGAAACGCAAGCCGTCGTGAAACCACCTCCCGAGCATCGCGGTCGTCGTCTTGCCTCCCGCAGAACTTGCGGATCGGTCGCCCATGTATAAGGCGTCTCGTACCTGGCTGACTGTCAGTGTCACCGGCATGGCAATCGTCCTCACAAGGATTCAGAGTTTTCGCGATCAGCAGTTTGCACAATACGGAACAGGAGCGATCCGGAATTACCCAGCAGTCCGAACAGATGAGCATTTCTGCGAATGACGACTTCAAGTTGCTCGCACGAAGCGCCCAATTGCGCAGCCGCTTCTTTCAGGTTCATCACAGGTTCTTTAGCGAGCAATGTATTGATGGCCTCGATCAGGACGCTGTCATCACTGCTTTCCTGAGAATTGCCGTCGACTTCGATGATTTCCAGCACGAACTCTTTCAGATTGTTTGACAGGTGTTTCGCGAACCATTCTTCCAGCGTCTTTGGTGCAACTGTGTCACCCTGAAATGCGAGATCCCCCGATCGGGCATCGGAAAGAAGTGCACGCAACGCATCCAGAGTGGCAAGAACTTCCGGTGCCGGATGGACAAGCGCGACGCCACGCTTTCGGAGGTCCGCCAGATATTCCTCCGCCTTTTTAGCCGTCGGCGACACAGGCGCGCGGCTGTCGCGAATGATGACCAAACGATCAAGACGGTTCAGGCCCGCCTGACTTTTCAGCCGCCTGAACCGAGCAGTCAGGCTGGTCATATTCGTTTGTGTGCAGACGCTGACCCCTGTTCGCCCCGAACGTCCTTCCAAAATCAGCGAGACATCCGGCAATTGGTCATCGGTCGCCAACGTCAGGCCCGGTTCGACCAGCTGCGCCACCATCGGCAACGCATGTCGCAGAATTTCCTCGGTCTGCTGCGGCTGATTGCTCTTCAGTTTCTCTTCAACGATCGTCGCCCACGTTTCATCCAGAAAATCCGACGCAGTTTTCGTCGGCGGCGTTTCAGTCACTACGCCAGAAGCTGACTGCTGCAGGAGAGCGTCGAATCGCTCGGCGCAGCGAGTCAACAGTTTTCGCGGAGTCACGGAACCAGTGGAAAACAGTTGAGCCAGATCGGATTCGGAGAGGGGCCAGAATTCCTCTGTCTGCGCAACGGGCGGAAGTGGCTCATCACTGGCCAGAACGCGCTGCCGAATCAGTTCCCTGGCCTCGAGCCGTTCCAGCGGTGGGAGATTTATGTTCCCGAAAGAGGTCATGCGATCCCGGTCGGCGGCTCTCGCCTCACTGGTCAATCGGTCAGCGAACGAAGACTGGACAGCTGAGATGATCAGAACATTGCTGGTCGAGTCGTGCAGCGTGCTGACAAGCTGGCCGAATGCAAACAGCGCCGCGCGATCTTCCGGACCGGTTTCCAGAGCTTCGACCTGATCGAAACCGATGGCGATCGGCAGGTGATTCCCCGCCAGGCGGCACAACATCAGGACAGCTCGCCGTGCCTGGTCTTCGCGTTCCACATCGCCTTCGTCGGGCTGTTCCAGGTCAAGCCTCGCCAGCGCGGCCTCGGGCAACGAATCTCCGCACAGCCATGCCTGAAGGTCTCGCCGATGCCGGCAGAAAGCCAAATGCTCAAGGGCCACATGAGTGTTACGATCCAGATCGAGATCCGACGCGATGCGATCAATCAGCGTTTTCAGTCCGTCCGGATGTTCTTCCAACATGTACTCGTACCACGGTTCCAAATCTCCTTCCGCCACGCGCAGCTGAGCCAATCTGTGAAACAGGATTCGGTCAAACTGGCACCGCGATTCCGTCAAAGGCCGAAACCAGTCATTGACCAGGGTCCGCCGCACCATTCGCCAGATCATGCGGGGACTTGTTTGCAGCCGGACCCAGACCAACAGCGACTCCATGCGGTCCGTGGCCGTGGGCATCGTCGGAGCCAACTGAGAACGCAACCTGCTAAAGAGGTGCGTCTTTCCGCTTCCCGCTGCACCGTGAATCAACAGAGCCATCGACCGTTGCGTGGTTCGGACATGTTCCAGACCTCGCAAACACTGCTCGAAGACATGCTGGTGGATCGTCGGCACGTCGCTGCGTGGAGCATCCCAGGGATTCGCCACAATCGCTTCACGAAATGGATTCATGAATCCCCCTGCCCCAGTCGCAACGCCATTCCCACATAGTAGTTCCCGTGACCATCCGTCACGAGTTCGTCCCGTTTTTCAGCACTGAGGCTGCCGACAAAATCATGTTCATGCAGCGCGATCTTGCCTTGTCGTGAGAGTTGGAGAACAAGTGTGTCGAACTCCGCCTTGGGGATCTTTGCCGCAGTTCGCAGGACTCGAGCGGACACCAGAGCACCGCGATCCACGCTGGGGTCAACGATATGCATTAACTTCAAAAGATCAACAGCATCCTCGCGGCCAACTGCAGCGGCGTCCGTGGTCACAGACGAGGAAGCTCCAAACGATATTCCGACAGATTCCAGCATCTGCACTGCCGCCCGTCGCAGATCCGCCTGCGGAACGGACGCAGACTGCAACTCCTTAACGATCGTCGCCAGTTGGTCTCGAATACCTTTCAAGTACGGCTCCGGGGCCGGAGGAGAACGACTCCACAACAAATGCTTCGATTTCCCCAGGGGGGGATGGCAGTAGAGTTCTCTCCGGTTCGTCAGTCGCTCGACCAATTCTTCAAACTGCGACTGATCGAGCCAATTCACTGCGGTCTTAAGTTTCGATTTCGTCAGTGGAGGCTTGTCTTTGATCTGCGTCAGCAAAGAGTCACGTCCGAATTCCACGGCATCGCGATGCCAGTAGCGCAGGCCGCTGCTGGCTGTCTTCGCGGGAATCTCGTAAAGGGTTTCACTCTTCGCCAGGTCAGCCAGAATGGAGGCGATTTCGGAATCACCCAATTTGAACGGCAGCTTGCAGAGTTTTTTCACTTCCTTAGCCGAAACTGGCTGGGAGGAGTGTTGCACCAGCTCCGCCAAGGCCGCTGATCCGACAGAAATCAAATCGCGGTCCCAATAGCGAGGTTTTCCTTTGCCAGTCTTCGGTGCCCATGCTTTCAACGCCCCTTCCGCGACAAATTGCTCCAAAACGGCTGCAGCTTCATCCGCAGCGGGACGACGCGAAGTCATCGCCAATTTCGCAACTTTGCCCGCTTCGAGAGGTTCCTCGGCTTCTCGCAGCACTCGCAGAAAGTCATTACGATCTGCCGCCGACAACGGTGGCGGCGGAACTTTTATCTTCGGCATTTCTGATACGCTCTGGCGTTCATTTTAAAAGTTGCTCGGGAGACACTGTGATTCAATGGAATTTTATCGCCGTGTGGATCGTTTGTCATGCCTGACCAGACTCAGCTGACAAAACTCTCTTCTTCTGTCAGTCGCATTAGCATCGAGCGGAAAACAACTGTCGGTTCTTAATCAGCCGCTGGGCGCTAGCCCCCGGTTTTCGCCATGAACCGGACGCTAGCGCGTTGCGGCTGATGCCCAATCGCTAGCATTTCGTCATACAGCCGCAGACCGACACGCAACTTACTGAATTCTTCCGCTGGCTGACTCACACGCATACGATGCGTTGGCATGCTCACTATCACACCGAAGGAACCGGGCATTTGTATGAAGGTCGGTTCAAGACATTCCCGATTGAAAGGGACCAGCACTTGCTGGCCGTGCTGCGATACGTTGAACGAAATGCGTTGCGTGCCAATTTGTGTGATCGTGCGGAGGACTGGAAATACGGAAGCCTGTGGCGCAGATTGGTGGGCAATAAAGAATCTCGCACGCGACTGAGTGAATGGCCAATCCCTCGACCACGGACCTGGGTGGCGATGGTGAATCGATCCCAAAATGAAGTCGAGGAAAATGCGATTCGCAAGTGTTTGAAAAAAGGGCACCCCAATGGAAACGACCTGTTCGTTTCTCAGTCATCCGTTCGACTTCAGCTCGAACATACACTACGATCAAGGGGAAGGCCATACAAACAGTGAGTCATCTGCAATCAATGAGCTGCGTCCCCTTTTGCTGCGCCCAAAACAGTGAGTCATCTGCAATCAATGAGCTGCGTCCCCTTTTGCTGCCGGCAATGAGCTGCGTCCCCTTTTGCTGCCGGCTGCCGTCCCCTTTTGCTGCGTTGCAATCAATGAGCTGCGTCCCCTTTTGCTGCGTCCCTTTTGCTGCGTGCTGCGCCCTTTTGCTGCGCTTCCAGGAGCATCTGGCCGCTTGAAGGCATTCAATACGGCGTTTTGCACCGCAAACGAAAGGACAACGGACGTCACGGTTACCTTGCGAATTCCGTAAAGTCGGCGACGATTTTGGCATATTCTGCCGAGGGTTGGCCGTCGGAGAGCAGCCAGGTCAAGTTTTTTGCGGGAGAAGTGCGGACGTCATTAGTCGCTGCGTACTCGCTGATATGGACATATCCTCCTGGTTGGTCCCAATCCCACAGCGAAGCGAAATGCCAGCGGTCGTCGATCTTGAAAACGTCATAACGCCGGATGTCAAACTCTTCGGCAACAATGGGCAACAACCTGGCAAAATCGGCTTCGGTTCGGTCTCGAGTCTTTGACAACGCAGTTCCTTTGCGCCCGCCGGATGTCATTCGCGTCAGGTAATCATCATTCAGGAACCAAAGCGTTAAGCTCTTCCACTTCTTTCGCAATCGAAGCGCAAACGCTGTGGCAATCGCCGCTAAGAGCTGGTCGTTGGTCGCGCCCACAAAAGCAATCGTTTCGTGTTTGACCAATCGTTCGACCGGAGGTGCTTTGTAACTTGTACGACGAATGGCATCAGTCGAAGTCCCAAGTGAAGTCTGGATTTCTTCCAGCCGTTTAGTTCGCTGGGGATCTGGCGATCCGTCCCATCCCGGCCATAGCTGGGATGCGACCTCTGCCAACCACATCGCTGCTCCATATTTCTCTCCCGCGTCCCAGGTAAGCCATGGCTCTGTGGCAAGGATTCGCCCCACTATAGCGTCGGCTACCGAGTCGATTTCGATCGTCACCCGATTCTTTGCGAGCGCGTTGTACCAAAAAACACTCAGTAAGGGGGGGAAAGAGACTTGGGTTTCGCCGCGCAGTAAGGCCACATCGACGTTTGCTTCGCCGAAAATAGCCGTTGCCGTATTAAGCAATTCAATCGACGGATCTCTACCATTGGCCAAGTCCAGGGCCATCGCAAATAGCACAGCGACTGGATCCTCCCGGACGTCTTTGAAGGACACGTTCGCATCGGGAACCGACCTGCCAGCCAGCGAAACTCGCAAACTCTCGCGAATTCGATCGGTCGGAATCTCACTTGCAAACTTTGAATGTGCATCGACCAGTCTGACCGATAGCTGGGGGAGCGCTCCTTCGACACTGAGAAACACTTCTGTGCGCCAGCCGCTGAGGATTGGCAGCGACGTCGTTGCCATTACCAATTCGCCCAATTGAAATTGAAGCAAAAATCGTCCGCCGTTGCCGGGGTCACCAGGTGTAAACGTTGTAATCGACGTATCGTCAAAGTCGAATGATTGTTGTTCGCCTTCAAGATCCTGATGATCACCAAAGTACGCCTCAATCTTCGGTTGCGTTGAACCACCCGTACTGAGCACGGCGATTGCCGCGCCAGTGACGTCCAACTGCTGCAGACGTTCTAGCCGTGAAGCTGTCCATTTTTCAGTATTCCGATTCATTGTAGGAAGTGGGGTTGCCAACTGAATCGCCGGGATTCGTACGGTTGAGTTGCTGGAATTTGCCACGAATTCGATTACGTCGGACTGATGGCCCAGCGATGCGCGAAGCCGGTATTGACCGTGAGGCAGGCCTTCAATGACCAGCTTACCGAAGCTTTCCGCGAGCA
>JBBQSE010000379.1:0-8699 GCA_038214195.1 Planctomycetales bacterium | reverse complement strand
TCCCACAACGGTTACCGCAACAGCCAGCCACTTCGACATGTTGCCAACAAGTGGTGACCAGACATAAATAATCCCGATCGCGGCCAGGCAACCGATCAGCACGCCGAACAGATCCACGTTGCTCCAGTGCGACGTCTTTCCCGCGTCGCGTTCCTCCTCCCACTTCGCCGATTCCGGGACGAACAGCCGAATGAAAAAGATCAACAGCGCCGGAACAGCACCGCTGATCATCAGGAATCGCCATGCGGAATTCGCCATCAGGTTTTGTGCCGATGCCTCCGAAATGCCGACCGTTATCAACACGGACTGAACCGAGCCGATAAATCCGGTCAGTCCCATACTCAACATGGCCACCAGCAGAAAGCCGACGTTGGACGCCGCACCGATGAGTCCGGCGATGAAGGCGCGAGACTTGCCCGGCCAGATTTCATTGACCAGCGCGACGCCGAGCGACCACTCGCCGCCCATTCCGAGCGAGGCGACGAATCGCAGCACGGCGATGTGCCACGCTTCTGTCGCAAAACCGCACAGCCCGGTAAATACGGCGTACGTGAAAATGCTGAGCGACATCGCCCGCACACGTCCGATCTTGTCGCCCATCCAGCCGAATAACACGCCGCCGCTGGCCGCACCGACGAGGAACACGGCGAAGATGACGCCAAACCAGTCGGATTCCGTTCCGGCGTGGCCGCTGCCTGCCAGCAGTTCCTTCAGAGCCGGTCTGCCGATCAGCGGAAACAATCCCATCTCAAAACCATCAAACATCCAGCCCAGCAGCGCCGCCACCAGAGTTGCATTGCGACCGCGGTTGGAGACCGGTCGGGCGTTGTTTGTGCTTGTCATCAGGCCGGTGTTCCTGGCAGAAGTGGGAGCGGCGGAATTCTCGGGGAAATCTGAGGCTTCTACACAAAAACTGGTCTCGCTTCAATGTCGTCGCCCTTCCTGATCAAAAACCAGCCATTGACTTGGTCGGTCGTGTCGGCAATCATGCAGTTAGTTCCGACGCGACGTGTCGCGTCGAGTATCCCAGGAGTCCAGGTTCGATGGATTTACCATCTCTTTCGCCAATCACCCGCCTGACGAGAGGACTGTTTGCCGCAGTTCTTATATTCGTCTCCATCGTGCCCAACGTCCAGTGTCGCTGTGCTCAGGCGTCAGAGATATCTGAAAAGACGACTTGCTGCAGCACTGAATCGGAGCACAAGTGTTGCTGTTCTTCCTCAGCGGATACTGAGACCTGCTGCTGCGCGGCTGCGGAAAGTACCAACGGCTCAAATGCCTGTGGCTGCAGCGGCTGCTCAGAACAAACGACTTTAGAAGCGGTGCTTCAGACTGACGAGCGACAGGACAGACTCCAGGATCGGAACAGCTGGAGTGCCACAGATTGCCTGGTCTTCGACGCATTCGAACCAATTGGATCGCCGCGACTCATTGCCAAAGAGCCGCCAAATAGACCTCCGTGTGCCCATAATCTCAGACAGGCACGATTGAGCGTCTGGAGAAATTAACCACTGCCGGATTCGATGGACTTTTGTGTCTTGAATTCCGTGTCCTTCAGAATTTCAGTGGAGATTTCTACCATGAAAAAGCTCATCAGTGTATTTGTCGTTTGTCTCTTTGCCGTACCACTGGCCTATGCTGCGCTGCAAGTTCACAGTGGCGGCCTGAGTACTTCAGCCGCGTGCTGCGCATGCTGTGTCGATTGCAAGTGTAGTACCTGCGTTTGCGACGACCTTGGCTGCGCTTGCGGTCAGGGTGGTCCCTGCGTTTGCGATACCAGCTGCTGTTCTTCCGGAACCTGCGGTACTGGTGGCAGTTGCTGCGCCAAGTAATTGTCGTCCGATCTTTCTCAGATCGTGAACGCGACCCATCGTGTAGGGCGAGCGGCAGATGGTGCGATACCCGCAAAGAAGCCCGGCTTCTTTAAGAAGCCGGGCTTCTGTTGGTAAATCGTTTACTGCCGCTCCCCTGGAACTGCGATTGTGTTCGTTCAAATCGCGATGTCGGGGGCAGGCGATGCCTGTCCCCGACTCAGCGATGACGTCCTTACATCTGCCAATCGGGAATGCTGGGCTAGCCAGAACACCCGATCTGTGTGTTATCATCTTCCCCAACTCTTTAGGTCGCACGCGCGGGGGCAATGGTGGCTTTCGTGATCTGACAGGCGGACCTGAAAAAAACTCGCAACCAAGGTGTGATACTTTATGCCAAAACTACTCAAGACATGGCCGATCGGTCTGGCCGTGATGGCGATACTTGTCGCCGTTCCATCGCGCAATGCAGCGGCTCAGGCGTTGACAATCGGCTCCGAGGCTCCGGCTCTGGACATTGAACACTGGGTGAGCGATGGGAACGGAAAATTCCAACCCGTCACCGAATTTACTCCGGGCAAGGTCTACGTCGTTGAATTCTGGGCGACGTGGTGCGGTCCCTGCATTGCGAGTATGCCGCATCTCGCGGAGATGCAGACAAAGTACGCCGACAAGGGCGTTCAGATTGTCAGCATCAGTGACGAAGATCTGGAAACCGTTGAAGGCTTCCTGGAACGGCCTGTCCGCGGCTCCCGGAACAGCAATGACGATGAGAATGCGAAAAAGAAAACTTACGGCGAACTGACAAGCGTCTATTGTCTGACAACGGATCCTGATCAATCAGTCAGCAAAGACTACATGGAAGCTGCGGAACAAAACGGAATCCCGACATCTTTCATTGTTGGTAAGACCGGGCAGGTAGAATGGATCGGTCACCCGATGTCCCTGGATAAGCCGCTTGAAGAAGTCGTGTCCGATACCTGGGATCGCGAAGCCTTTCTGGTTGAGTTCCGTCAGGAACACGAACTTGGAATTCTGACGCAAAGACTCATGTCAAAGCTGCGACGCGGCGACACGGAAGGTGCTCTGGAAATCATTGAGGTCGCCAAAGAAAAAGCGGAAGGCGATGAGAAGATGATCGCAAGACTCGACACTCTCGAGTTTAAGGTCAAAATGAGCGCGGCCGTCGCCAGGATTGAAGAAGGCGATGTCAGGGAGGGAATGGCCGAACTGGATGAAATTGCAAAGACTGCCACACCGCAGCAAAAATTGTCGCTCACGAAGACGAAGTTCGTCCTGCTGATCAAGGCCGAGGAATTTGATGACGCTGCGCGAGTCTTGCTGGAAATTGCGGAGGACAAGAATGTCGATCCGGAATCCATTAACCAACTGACGTGGCAGATTTACGAAAACGCGAAGGATGACAAGGAATTTTCAAAAGCGTTGCTGGAATCAGCCACAGCCGCCACGGAGAAAGCCGTCGCAGCAGCCCCGACCAACGGCATGATTATCGACACTCTGGCGCACCTCGTTCATCTTCACGGCCAGCTGGATCGGGCAATTGACCTGCAGACCAAGGCAGTTGCAAATGTCGAATCTACTCCTGAGAACAGCAAGGAAGAGATGCTGGCGTTTCTGGAAGAATTGAAGAAGGAAAAAGCCGAACAGCAGCAATGAAACTGCGGCTTCCGCTGAAAAATTTCCGAAGCCCGGCTTTTCCAAAAAGCCGGGCTTCTTTGCCAAAGTTCGCGGACTCATCAACTCATCAACGCGATTCCAATTCCGGTGCGGCACAAGGGTCCCAGTCAGGATCTCCAGCATCGGTCGGCATCGACGCATTCCAGTCCATGATCAGCTGATGTAGCCGCTGAATGACATTCGGGTTTTGCTCAGCGATATTCCGGGACTCCGAAACATCTGCTTCAAGGGCGTACAGCTGCTGGTCGCTGTCATCATAGAAATTCGTAAATCGCAGACCCTCCTCCGCCAGCCGATCGATGTTCTCCGTCTTCGTTCGAGTACCATGAAAGCAGGACAGATCGGACCAGCCCATGTCGTCAATGAAGACGACCACGATGTTTGGTTTTTCCGACTCAGCAGCATCACATTACGGGTGTGGTCGCAACACATGCACGTCCACTTTTTCGTGCATCGTGTAAAGTCGCCATTGACCACCGTCGTGTACGAGTTGGCCGCTGGATTTATTTTCCTCGACAGGTCGCAATCGGCCGCGGGGATCCTTGTTCCAGTGGACAAGATCGAGCGACGTCGCGAGGTACGTACACCACTGACGAGGTTTCTCGGGGGAACCGGTGCCGTGCAGCACGGCGACATATTGGTCTCCGATGCGGATTACCTGGTTCATGGCAATCATCAGGGAATCGTACGAGTCCGGACCGGGAAGGATCACGGGATCGTCCGAGACGTTGGTCCAGATTTTCATGTCTTTCGATCGAGCCAGCCAAATGCCCGCGTCGCGGCGTTCGTAGAACAGATTCCAGACGCCGTCTTCAAAGAATGCCGTGGGAGTTCCAAACGGTCCCGCAGGAATCGGCTGGCCGTTGGTGAGGCGGATGTCGAGCGTGCCGATTCGTTCCCAGTGTGTTCCGTCAGCTGATCGCAGCAGTTGTGACTGGTCCTGGGCACCTTCCGCAAACATGTAATAGTTGTCCGCCTGCCGAACGATCATCATGTCTTCGATCCAGAAGTCACTGATGAGCGGCTTGTCGGAGGATCGAGTCCATGTCAGGCCATCCGTCGATGTTGCCATTCCGAGGCTCATTGTCTGAGGTTGCTGGTCTGGATTGTAGCCGGTGTACCAAAGCCGCCAGCCGGTGTCGTCTTTCAGAATCCAGCCGCGTTCGCGGATCTTTGTGTCCCACTTCCCGGCAGCCGAGCTGAACACCGGATTCGAACCCGTCGGTTCAAACACCAGCGATTGAAACGGCATGTCGTCAGCCCAAATGACTGACAGCAGACAGGCGAAAATCGTCGCGGTGATGACGATGGAGAATCGAGGAATTCGAATCATGGGAAGTGATCCTCAATCAACAAACAAGCCCGGCATTAATACTTCACGCGGTCAGAAATGATGCGGCGGATTTTCTTGCGATTGTCCCCTCTCCCCCCGCAATTGATTTTCCAACTTGACACGTTTTCCACGGGGGGAGAGGGCTAGGGTGAGGGGGAAAAATCAACTGCTTTCTGGTTCATCATCTGAACTTCAGGTCAGCCCCCTCATCCGGCCTGTCGGCCACCTTCTCCCCCTTGCAGGGTGTCGATTTAGTGTGCTTTACTAACCCGAAGCGCCAGCGAGGTGGCATTTTACCAATGTTTTTGAAGTCTAAAACCTCGCTGGCGCTTCGGGTTGGTATTAAATCGACAGCCTGCTTGTCCGGCAGGAACGCAAGATTTGAAATGAGTGACGCCATCGTCAACACGATCGCTCCCCTGCCCAGCTTGCCTGGCTGGAAGCCAAGGTTCGCAGCGTTGCTCATGTTTCATCGCGTAGAACTTTCCGGTTCGGTTGGACAAGCCAACCGGGGCGGCCTCGTGTTCGGTACCTCTGGCGAATTGCAAATCTTCCGCTCGTGCCAGACGAGCTGGCACGGGGCGAGATCAAATGTTGCCTTTAAAACGTTTCGACAGATTGCTATGTATCGCGCGTCCCAGGCCAGACCCTGGAGCGAAGCGACGCCGTTCCAGCAAAAGTGAGATTGACATTGTACAAGAACCTTGCCCTGCCGGAACCGCGCTGTGTTTGGTCCGGGCTACTTGACTGACCGAATTTGTTGATTCACAGTGCGAGCTGTTTTCGTGTTCGACTTCCGGCTGGGTGCGTCAAGTTCAAAAATACGGGTTGAGTGGCCGGGGTTGGAGCGCAGCGAAACCCCGGTGATCTTTTGTATGGCACATCAAACACTCCGGGGCTTCCTTCGCTCCGCTTCGTCCAGCCCCGGCCACCCCGCCGGGTAGTGGTTTGATGACAGCACTGGCGAATGTGCAATTTCAGTCGTTGGACAATTCTGCGGCCCGCTTCGCGTAGGTCGCAACGGATGCATACGGAATGCACGTCACGTTGATTTCGGAGTCTTGAAACACCGACAGCGAATGTCGTTGTAGTTCTTGGGACTTTTCTTCGGTCCCTTCCGCGTACACCACGGACATCCGCACTTCACGTGGGACATGAATTGGTTCGCCTCCGTGAGTCAATGTGCCGCCTAGATGGCGCAGGTCTCTTATCGACCATGCCCAGGATTTCACTTCGTTCAGTACCTTGTCTGTATCTTCAAGCTGAAACGACCAGCACTGGGTAAGTTCTCGCAACGATTTTCCGCAGACCGCTACATCAATGCCAGTTGGCGGTTGGCCAGGAAGTTCCAGGATGCACTTCTGCCTAAATCTGCCCACTGGATTGAAGTGCTGCAGGAGATTCAGATACCGAGACGTGACTTGAGACTTGCTGACTGAAGATCTCCTGCGTGGAACATGCTCAACAATAAACCTTGACCATAGCTTTTGAAATGCAAGTTCAATGTTTTCGGCGATGATTGGCTGAGGGCGGGAAAATTGCACGACGTTGCGAGAATCCCCGGCGTGGTGAATGAGCCACGCTTCACTCAGAGTGTCTTCTCGCCGTTGCAGATAATCGTCATCATCAGCTTGTGGTAATCTGTATTGAAGTCTTTCAAGCTCCGCCTTCACAAATGGCAGCACTTCTCGCTCGTCAATTTTTCGAGCCCGTCTCGTATCCTTAACTACGTCCATCGCCCATTCACCGGTTTCATCGGAGCCAACGATCACTCCGAGATTCACCAGTTCCCCACGCGATGTGGACGGGACAAATCTGATCACCGAATAGCGGTAGCGAAACATGGTAGCCTCTCAGTACTCCACTTCGGGCAATGATTCCGACATACGAATCAGCCGAGTACTAACATCGTCTATACGAGTCTCGAGGAAATACCCCAGTATTTCCAGTTCTTGATCAGTGACCGGCCATTCTAATGGTATTCCGGCCAAGACCGAAACGAGTGCGTCTCTTGTCACGATGCTCATTCTATCCGAGAACTCAACAAGGTTGAACGACGGAATCCCCGCTCTTCAAGGTGATTTGAAATTCGCGTAATTGTCACTCAGAATCTGCTCTGCTGCGATCTGCGATTGAACGCCATTCGTCTTCCAGTTGATTCAGCTTCATTGTGAACACCTTCTGAACTCGCTCGACTGGTACAGTCTTCGCCTTTCGCTGGCCGCCAACTGAGATATCGATCTCCCTTTGCTCGTCAAGTTCTGCAACCAGCGCGCCCCGTTTGGCCTGATCGTAAAAGGCATCACGCCGCTGTTCGGCGTCTTTGCCGATGAATGTATCGTGGAGCGGGTGTTTTGAGATTCGCTTGCCTTCTTTGGCTCTGTCGTATTCCGAGACCGGCCAGATCTTTGCATGATTGCGGTCGATCAGTAAATCTTCTGTGAGGTATAGCATGATCTGGACGCGAAGATCGGGTGGCACGTAGTAGCCTTCAACTCGTTCCAGCTTGGCGTCATCTTTAGACTTTGCCACAGCAAACGATTCAGGCGTCCAGATGAGTTCCGCGTCGTAGGGGCGCTCGCTGCCGGACGGGAAAATGATCTGATCGACTTCGAGGTGAAATTGATACTTTGGCTGTACACCGCCGTCGATTTGTGCGGAGTCGGTCGGTTGCTGGCGAAACTCGAAATCGTACATTTCCACGTCGTGGCCCGACCAAATTTGCTGCGTAGACCGCGAGCCATTTGGCCGATCTTGCATAGTCTGAAGCTGCGATTCGTCGTAGATGGCCGCTCCGAATCCCGCCATCGGCGACACGGATTGATTCGTGCCTCTCTCGTCCGAGGTGGCACCTGCATTAAACGCGGTGAAACGACACCGCAGCAAAATGGGCGGAATACCTGAGTGAAGGTCCGATCGTGAAGCCCATACCATGACGATGAGTTTGTCATTGGCTGCACGGATGCGTTTCCCTTCGATTTCTTCGAGAGCCTGCAGGTAAATGCCCTGGCGAACCAGATTGGTCCAATCGTCCGGAGTTGTGCCATCGCGGTATTTCTGTACGGCAAGAATGACCGTCACGGGTTCCAACGGAGAGGTCGGCGCATTTTGGCAACCGAATTCGTACCATTGCTCGAAGGTCAGTTCGTTGTCGGCAGTTGCGGAAAGGCACGCTGGCTTGCCGTAGGCTGCGAGCAGATGGCGATTCACCTGGCTGGCGATGGACTGGTCGCTGCCGGTGATGTGCTCCGGGGCGTAGTCGAGTGCGAATCGAATGGAGGCTTCCACATTTCGCGGACGTCCTGGCCCCAGTGCTCGACTGGACCAGTTGTGCGAACCGAGGTAAATGACGGATTTGTTTTCGCGAGGCAGTCGCAGGTAGACAAGTTTCGAATGGAATAACGCGATACCGTCAGGCTCATCCGTATTCTTGACCTGAGGATCCATGAAATACTTGAGTCGAGGAATTGAGTCGCCGACGTCGCGTTGCAACTGCAGGAGAGGCGAGTAGCCACAGGCACACGTCAGCGAACTGACGCCGAACGAGTCTTCGTTACGCAGTGCTGCCACAAGTGCCGGGCGATCGAGAGTATTCAAACCGTCTGCGGAGATGTAGGCCACAAGAAACCGGCAGAGGTCGGCACGATGCAAGTCAGCATTGAGTCTGTCGCGATAGTCAGATGCGACCAGTTGTTCGCTGAAAAATTCCATGTGTCGGTTCCCGGTAAGTATCGTGCATCCTTTTAGAGTCGCCTTTCGCTCCGAGGCTGTGAAAAAATGGGTCTGGCTCCGAACTTCGCTACTGTTTTCGTCGGAGATTCGATTGGTTGTGAGGTGCCTGACCCAATTTTTTCACA
>JBBQSE010000378.1:0-8711 GCA_038214195.1 Planctomycetales bacterium | reverse complement strand
ACTCCGAGTCAAATGCGGGCAACTCGGAGGGCTGACACCCACCGCACGCCAAGTTATGCCCCAGGACTTACGCATGGGTGCTTAAAGGGGAAAAGCAGTAAAGCCGCAAGCGGTAAATTCACAAGCCGTCAGGTGATAAAGTTCTCGCCACACGAAAACCAATGACGTAGTTACTGTCGCCGGGTAGAAAGTAGTAGCGAAACGAGGAACGGCTGTAGTCCGCACGAATGTACCACGAGCCGCCACGCAAAACGCGGCCATTACCTTCTTCTGGACCCGGTGGATCGCTCGTCGGTGACTTCGCGTAGTACTCTTTCCCAAACCAATCCTCGCACCATTCCCAGACGTTGCCATGCATATCATGCAGGCCCCACGGATTCGCCTGCTTCGTGCCAACGGGCTGCGTCTGATTGCCGCTGTTCTTGTCATACCACCCGTATTCTTCCAGCAGGCAGGCGTCATCTCCGAATGAATATTCCGTCGTCGTCCCGGCTCGGCAGGCAAACTCCCATTCGGCTTCCGTCGTCAATCGACAACCCGCCCACTTGCAGAATGCCTGAGCATCATTCCAGCTCACACCCACCACCGGTTGTTCCGGCTGATTGAATCGACGATCGTCCCAATAATCGGGGTGTTTTACGTCGCCGACAGCGGCATGCAAAAACACCGCGTATTGTGCGTTCGTCACCGGATACTTGCTCAGCAGGAAGTCGCGTGAGACGCGAACGGAATGGACAGGTCTTTCGTAATCGCGTGTTGACTTCGGAGACCCCATCATGAATTCGCCCGCCGGAATCCTGATGAACGTGAGTTGAGTTTCGTCGTCAAAGACCAGCTTCGGTCCGCTAACCGCAATTGGTTGTTTGATGCCCATGCGCGTCAGAATTTCCGTGGCCGCCGCACGAACGGCGTCGTCCTGCGAGTCGGCAAACGCCTTGACCAGCGATTCCAGACCAGGCACCTGAGCCGTGCGGTTCCTGAGCATCCGCAGCACTGCTGCGACACGAGTGGCGGGTTCGCCCTGCTCCAGTACCTCCACGAAGGGTGCCGCCGAAAAATAGAGTGACTCGTTTAACACTCGATCGGCAAGGTCGGGATCTCGTTCAGCCAAGCCGGTCGCCAGCATGGCTCGAAAGAATTCTTCGCAAAACAGTTTTGAATGCCGCAACGACAGCAGGGCCACTTCCCGCCACCATGTGTCCTGGATGCGATCCGCGAGAACGGCCGCCATTCGCTGATTGACGGCATAGTCGGACGCCAGATATTCCTGAAAGGTGAGATGCAGGAATCCGCAGCGGCCATCGGTGTCGGCCGCAAGGATTCCCGTTTCCTCTTTCATGCGGTTCAGGAAAGCATCGCCCTCATATCCCAATCGTGATTCCGGCTGAACCGACTGCAGCGCCGCTGTTGCTTCAGTGCTGAGTTTCTCGGTTGGGGCTGACGTGCGATCCTGTTCCGAATGCATCCACCACGCCAGCTGTGCCAGGACAGATTGAGCCGCCTTTGCGTCAAAGCCCGGTGATTGCCGTCCCAATTCGGATTCATAAACTTCCCGTCGCCAGTGCTGCAAAAAGACCATGATACATTCGGCGTACAATTCCGCGCGATTGTCGGGCAGCTGCTGTTTGTCGTGAAACACGATACAGAGCAATGTGAGCAGTTGTGGATTCGTCCGCAGCTCGGGCATTCTTCCGGCCTGATAATCCGGGAGTGCCAGGCGACTGAGCAAAACGTCAGCACGTTCCTTTGCCAGATCCGCAGAGAGATTCAGGGTGCGATAAGCTGCCGCATACCAACGCTCCACAAACACCGCTACCTGATCATCCGACAGCGGTCGCACATGAAATTCAGTAAACTGCGGCCCCAGGTTGATACCCTCGCGGAAATACCCGGCGAAGCGACAGGTGACCAGAAAATAGTCTTCGGTTCGCTCGCCGATCGCTTCCTGTACCCAGCGGGAAACATTCCGTCGGGTCTGCGGATCGATGACCTCATCCAGTCCGTCCAGAATCCAGAGCAGCGGACCGCCGTTCCAGAGATCATCTGCCGGCGAACCCTGTCCATCCTTCGCGACCTTGCAGGTTGTCTGTTCCGTGAGAAACATTCGCAGTCCATTTTCCTGCGCGATGGCCTCGCGACTGAGACTCCGAAATCGCAGCAACACGGGAATAATGTCATCGGGAAGTCCCAGCGACGATGGCGGACATTTGCCGCTGGCCAGTTGCCACGCGATTTGTCTGGCACCGGTGGTTTTTCCCGCACCAGGCTCCCCCAGCAGCACGACCCCGCGATGGCCCAGTTTGCGCGCGTGCTGGAAAATTTCGTACAGTTCAACATCGACTTCCATGTCGCTTAGTCCGTCGATGATGCGTTCCGTGGCTTTGAGTTCCATCGATCTGACAAGTTTTGCCTGGAGCGGCACAAAGGCATCGATAATCGGCAGTTCAATCTGCAGACTGCGTCCAAATCCCAGCAGTTTCAGCTGCGATGTTTCCGCAATCAGTCTGCTGAGATAGGCGGCGACGGCGTCGGTGCGTTTCGCCGGGGCTGGCACCACGATTTTTCCCGTGGACGTCGCTTTTGAAGCGGCTTTTGGTCGCGAGGCTTTCTTTGCGGATCTCTTCTTCGCCGTTGCAGCCGCAGGATTCAGCCGTTGCAGGAATCCGGGCAATTCGTTGTAGTCGTCGCCGTAGATCAGTGGAAAGATACGGCCTTGCTGCCTGACGTCTTCGGAACGGCGGACAAGTCGGTAATGTCGATGCTCAACGCCCGCTGATTCTTCCGTGTCTTTCAGCCATGAAAGAAAGTTTCCGAAGTCCGGGTCGCTGAGCCCGTCGTCGCCACAGCCCACAAACACGAAACTCCTCGTCATGCCAAGAGCTTTCAAGGTCTGCTGTGTGTGATCGTTCGTGCGAACGACTTCGTAGGACCGAATTCCAAGCACGACGGACTCCGGTTCATTCCAGTGACCGTGGAGATGTATGATTTGTCGTGCATCGCCACGAATCGTTCGTGTCACTTCGGCTTCATTTTTCCATGTGACACCTTTGAGTGTCGTCGCCCGTTGAATGAGATCGTCGTAGTTGGTCGTGACAATTGTCGCGTCGAGTCCGGCAATGGCGTTGATCAAGGTGGAATCTGAGAGAGGCATGTCCGCCAGCAGTTCCCGCAGCCAACGTGCAAATTCTCCTTTGCCGAAACTTTCCAGTTTCTTGTGGACCAATTCCGCAGCCGAAAGCAACAAATCCATGTCACCTTTGACGGCGAGTTGCTGCGTCACGCTGTCGAGAAACGAGTCTTTTGCGCCCAATGTATGGCATTTCCGGGCCGCTGCGGCGATCAGGCCCTCCCAGGTTCGGTGCCTTCCCGTTCGTCGCGGCAATGGAGACTCCGGAACCAACGACGACGACCACCTGTTTGTTTTCGACCATGCGTCGCAGGTCAACTTCGAATTCATGGGGGTCGGGCATTGTGCGTGTGCTCTATGGATGAAAACAAACCCGGATTCTTTGGAGATTTGGCCCGGCTGCAACTTGTCATCAAAAGTAGGTCAGGCTCTGCCTGACAAACAAAGGGTTGACAACCTGCCAGCCGAACACAGGACCACGACCTGAACTTGACAGGCTCGTGCGACTTTCATGATCTGATCTTAGCAAAGAAATTCCCGCCACACGGTGCCAGATTCTGTTTCCAGCCCCCCATCGGCTTCACGCCCTTGGAACGCTGGTTTGACGACTGCGGGATCGTAGTTTCCAAACCCCTGTTCCACCGGCGTAAAGCCGGGTGGGGACAGAGTTGTTGATTTTCTGCGCGAGTAGTTTTCAACCCCGCCAGCCACTGACGGGGCCAGTGGGGCAGAAGCAGGATGGACGGCAACCGTCGATTCTCATACTGTCTGTGTTGCCACCGGACGTTGGTCAAGCTATCACTCACAGGCTTATCACGTCCATTCGGGACCCCGCGTCAATCGTTATTCAAGGTGTCTTTCATGTTTCGCTTCACCCTTCTTGTGGTTGTGGTCTTCTTCGGTGCGGCCAGCAGCACCTGCTCCTTTGCCGACGACGACGCGCCGGACTTTATTCTGCATGGTGGCAAGGTGGTCACGGTTGATGAAACATTTTCCATTGCCAGCGCGATCGCTCTGCGTGGTGACAGGATTCTCGCCACCGGCACGGACGACGAAATTCTGAAACTTGCCGGGCCGAAGACCGAATTGATTCCGCTCAACGGCCGCATGGTCTTGCCGGGGTTGATTGATTCTCATGTCCACGCGACCGGAGCCGCCGTTTACGAATTTGACCATCCAATTCCGGAACTCCTGACGATCGACGATGTCCTCAAGTATGTGCATCAGCGAACTCAGCTTGTGAAGGAGGGCGAATGGATCCTCCTCAATCAGGTCTTCATCACGCGGCTGCGAGACCAGCGGTTTCCGAATCGGCATGAATTGGATCAGGTCGCTCCGAAAAATCCCGTCTATTTTCGCACCGGCCCGGACGCGGCACTGAACTCGCTGGCACTGCAGTTGAGCGGCATTGATAAAGACTTCAAAATTACCGATGGCCAGCCGGGTCGCATCGAAATGGATCCCGAAACCGGCGAACCGACGGGAATCATCCGCGCCGCCGGGCGATTCGTGAAACCGAGCTCTGCTGAACACAGTCCGACGTTCGAAGAACGCAAAGCGGAATTGCAAAAACTGCTCGCCGATTACAACTCAGTCGGAATCACCAGCATCGTGCAACGCAGTGCTGGTGAGACGGATGTCAAATTGTTTGACGCACTCAAGCAGGAAGATCAGCTCACATGTCGCACCTTCCTTTGCTGGGGCGTCGATCCTGCGGGCGAATGGGACACCGTTGCCGGAAAGATTCTGGAGGCCGCAAAACATCCAGCCCACCAATACGATAATCTACTGTGGCTCCGTGGTGTCAAAGTGTTTCTGGATGGTGGCATGTTGACTGGCAGCGCGTGGATGCAGAAACCGTGGGGCGTGAGTTCCGTTTATTCCATCAACGATCCCGAGTACCGTGGTCTGATCTACATCGAACCCGAACGGCTGTATCAGATTTCAAAACTCTGTCTTGAAAACGATCTGCAGATCACCGCCCACGCTGTCGGCGACGGAGCAGTGCAGGCGTTGATCGATGCTTATGTCCGAGTCAACCAGGAAGATCCCATTGCCGGCAAGCGGCCCTGCATTACACACTGCAATTTCATGAGTGCCCCGGCGATTCAGCAGATGAAGGAACTGGAAATCGTCGCCGACATTCAGCCCATCTGGCTGTACCTTGACGGTCGCACTTTGCTGCGACAGTTTGGCGAAGAACGAACGGCGTTCTTTCAGCCGTACAAGACTCTGTTTGAGCAGGGAGTCAAGGTCGGCGGCGGTTCGGACCACATGCAGAAGATCGGCAGCCTGCGATCCGTCAACCCGTACAATCCATTCCTCGGCATCTGGACGATGCTGACCCGCCAGCCGCGATGGACCGATCAGCCTTTGCACCCCGAGCAGATTGTGACTCGCGAACAGGCCATTCGCTTTTACACGATCAATAACGCATGGCTGACGTTTGAGGAAAAAGAAAAGGGCTCCCTCGATCCCGGAAAATTGGCCGACCTTATTATTCTTGACCGCGACTTGCTGCAATGTGATGTCGATGCCGTACGAGACACTCAAGTCGATCAGACGTGGCTCGGCGGGCGATTGGTGTTTGAAAAGAAATAGTCATGAACGTTGAACAAATTGCAAAAATCTACGGTCAACTGGATCCGCCGTTGTGGCTGGTGACGGCCGCCCACGGTGATCGGCGAGGCGGATTCATCGCGACCACGGTGACCCAGGCTTCAATCGTCGCAGGCATGTCACGGCAACTCATCACTGTCAACAAATGCCACAATACCCACGAACTGATCGAAGCCAGCGGTGCCTTCGCTCTGCACCTGATCGACGAAACACAACTCGATCTGGTCTGGCGTTTCGGCCTGCAGTCCGGTCGCGACGTCGATAAGTTTTCGGGGCTGAGATTTGAAACCGGAGAAAGTGGCAGTCCGCTGCTCCCCGAAGCCCTTGCCTGGTTCGACTGCCGAGTGGAAACCCACATGGATTCCGGCGACCGCACAATTTACCTTGCCGCCGTGATCGATGGTCGACTGCAACGTACCGCGCCGCCACTCACCAGCCGCCGATTTTTTTCGATCGCTCCGCCCGACAAAAAGAGAATCATGGATGAACAATACGCGACTGATTCCCGCCTGGATGCCCTCGCAATCCAGCAATGGCGAGCAGAGAATCAGAGTCGCTGAGGCTCTGCCATCTGATTTTACCTCGCACGGTCACGATTGAGATGTTTAACTGCCACGCCGATGGTCGCAATCGAAACCGTTGCACTACCGACGTTCGAGATTCAATTTGGTGAGTTGCCCGGCGCTGTCTGCAACAACTGCGGTCGGCTCTGCGGGATGAACGGCTATAGCGTTGATCCATGCGTGTGGAGCGATGGAGAATTCATCGGTTTTCAGGGTCTCCGCATTGATGATGCGAACCGTGCCGTCGCGACCGCCCGCAAGCACTGCCGATCCGTCGATGGTCCAGGCGATTGCGGTGACGGGGGAGTCGAGTCGCTTGAACCGAACGAGTCTGCCGATGCCAGGTTGCCAGAATCGCACGGACTTGTCTTCGCTGCCGGAGGCGACGATTGCCAGTCCGTCACCAGATTCCGGGCGAACGGCCAGACATGTGACCGATTGAGTATGGTTTGTGAGTGAACGAGTCACCGCAGATGCGGGAACATCCCAGACTCGAATCGTTTGGTCGATGCTGCAACTCAGGAGTAGCGGCGTTTCGTCGCGGGGAACTAACGTCACGTCCGTGACCGGACGAGAATGTCCTGACAGCACAGCGGTCGTTTCAGAAGTGCGAGCATCCAGGACAACGACGGTCGAGTCGTGGCACGCGACGGCCATTGTGGGGGCATTCGGATGGAATGCAATCGCGTAAGCCACGTCTGATGAAAACTCTCGCGACCAGATCGGCTCAAGCGACGGCCATACGTACAGACCGACCCACGCGGATTCACCAGGATTGCCGCCCGCGACCGCCAGTTGCGTTTGATCCGGAGACAGAGCGACGTCATGCGCGTGGGAGCATGGCAATGTCAGGGATTGCCGGATCTCCAGAGAATTCCAGTCGCGGATGTGCAATTCCTGTTGAGTCGTATCGATGATACTGAGGCCGTCAGCGGTGATGGTGACGCTGGTGATTGGAAGGGGTGCGGTTTGCTGCGCGGATGCCAATTGGAAATCGGGGCAGAGAATGAAAAAGAGGATGACACACAGTCGCCGTTCGAGACTCATCACGTCAGCAACTCCGCGATTGCCCGAGCCTCGTTCGACACAAGTCGAATCGGACGACCGGTGGATGTCTGCAATTCGCTGGTCGGATCAAGTCCCAGCAGTGTGTAGATCGTACAGACCAGATCGGCAGGCGTAACTGGACGATCAACAGGAGATTCGCCGACGGAATCGCTGGCACCAATGACTTGTCCTCCGCGAATGCCACCACCGGCCAAAGCCACACTGAACACGCGCGGCCAGTGGTCTCGTCCGCCCATTGTATTGATTTTCGGCGTGCGACCAAATTCTCCCATCACGACGATCAGCGTCTCGTCCAGTAGTTGCCGCTCGCGCAAGTCGTCCACCAAAGCGCCGAGGGCGAGGTCCAGAGACGGGATCAGTCCGACGCCGACTTTGGCTCCGGTGTAGCCTTCCTTCAGTCGTGTGTACAAGCTGTCGTGTGTATCCCAGCCGTGCTGATTGACCGTAACGAAACGCACGCCGCGTTCGACTAATCGTCGAGCCAGCAGGCAGCTTTGGCCGATCGTTTTCGATCCGTAACGTTGCCGCGTTTCCGGAGATTCTTCCTCAAGGCGAAATGCGGCAGTCGCTTCCGGAGAAGTGATCAGTTGTACGGTGCGCTGCAATGCCGCCTGTGTTTCAGAAGGGACTGCAGGAGTCGCTGCCGATAGTGTTTGCCCGCTGTCAGCCGCATTCCACTTTGCCAGTTGATCGGCGAACGCCCGACGACGCTCGATACGTTCGAGTGTTAATCCGGGGGCGAGCTCCAGATTCTGCACTTGGAAGTCCTTTTGAGCGGGATCGGAGTTGATTGAAAACGGTCCAAATTCACTCGGCAAAAACCCGGCTCCGCTGAAGTCTGAACCCCCGACACGGTAGTCCGGAATCGCGACGTTATTGGGCAGCAACTGATCATTGGAACGCAGCCGCTGGTTGGCCACCGCGTGAAACGAGGGATACTGCAGCACAGCGGTCGGTTGGTAGCCTGTCAGCAAATACTGTGTTCCCAGGTTGTGTTCGCCAAGCGGCGACGTCATCGATCGGATGATGGCGAAGTCGTTCATTCGAGCGGCCAGCTGAGGCAGGCATTCGCTTACGAAAATTCCCGGAACGCTTGTCGCAATCGCCTCCAGCGGCCCGCGCACTTCTTTGGGAGCGTCCGGCTTCAAGTCAAACGTTTCCAAATGACTGGGGCCACCATCGAGCCAGACAAGGATGCAGGATTTCGCTTTCACGTCGCCACGCGCTGCGGATGCTTCGGAGCGTGGCAAATGTCGCAGACCGAGTCCCAGCGCCGTTAATTGGCCGAGTGTGAGGATGCCGCGCCGTGTGATTGCGTGAGGTAGTGTTTGGTT
>JBBQSE010000377.1:0-8745 GCA_038214195.1 Planctomycetales bacterium | reverse complement strand
ATGAAAGAAGGATTTCCCGACTTTCGAGGTGTGGTGTCCACATTTGACGCAAGCAAGCCGTACCAGGGACGTGAAGATCTCGTTGAAATCAATGAGACTTGCAAACATGCGGACGGCAGCAGTTCCCGCAATAAACTTTGGGCGGCAAAGACGGCGGATGGCTGGAAAGTCGTGATGATTCCAGACGCAGAATAGGCTCAGAATCTCTAATCACCAGACAGACTCACAGGGATGAGTCCGGGCACGACTTCTTTGGCGATTTCAACCATGTGCGCGTGACATGTAAAGAACAGAACCTGAGCGGATTGTGAGATTCCGGCAAGCGCCGTCAGCGTCTGCTTCGCTCGCTGATCGTCAAAGTTGACCAGCACATCATCGATGATCACAGGCAGCGATTCGCTCTTCTGGCAATAATGCAGGACGTAGGCCAACCGAATCGCAAGGTAGAGTTGCTCTCGGGTGCCGGTGCTCAACTGATCGGGTGTTCTTTCAATGCCATCGGCTCGTCGAACCAGCATGTTCTGCCTGCCGCCGCCAGATCGGTCGAATTCGATGTATTTTCCGCCGGTCATCTGAGTCAGCAGGCGCGAGACCGTTGCGATCATCTCGGGCTGATTCTCCTTCTCGAAACGGCTGACGGCCGCATTGAGTAGATGTCTTGCATAGATCAGCGGCATGTAGCGATCGACTTCTGCCGCAAGGAGCGCACGCTTGCGGGCAAGATCTTCCGTGAGCCTTGCGACCGCATCCGAGCCATTGAGCAGATCTAATGCGGCCCGGGCCGACCCCACCGTTCGATCGGCCTCGCTTTTGAGTTCTTCCTGTCGCCGCAGTTGCTCGCCAAGATCGTTTGCTTCCCCCGCGAGTACCGCCTGGTCACTTTGGGCGAGCGACGATTCAAACTCTTCGCGGTCATCTCCAGCGCGAATCAAATCGATGTCCAGCGCGAGCTGTTCTATTTCACGGTCCAGCGTGGCGCACTTCTCGGCCTGAGTCACAACTTCGAGAAACGCCGCTTCGTCAGCGGCCCGTGTCATTGCGAATAAGGAGGATCGCTGTGCCGAGATGGCGTCGAGCTGGCCTTTAAGTTTATCGAAGCGTCGTCGAGCGTCAGTCCATCGTTGCGACAGTTCATCGTGCGCCCGCTGTGCCTCGACGGCACGCTCGACTTGTTCATCCAGCTTCTTAATCGCCAACTCTGTCGGATCGTCCTTTAGTTCCGGGCTGACCCTTTCGCAGAGCGAATGAACGCGTTCATCCAGTTCCGTGATACGAGACTGCATCGCCGAAATGCGATCCTCTTCACCGGGGAGAGCATCGAGACGGACGCGGGTCGCTTTGAGATTATCGATCACGTCGCGAGCCAGTTCGATATCCCACTCGGCGGGCAGATTCAAGCGAGTCAAAACAACCTGCCATTCGGCACTCGCATTGGCTTCCTGCCCCTCAAGGTCGGCGATCTCGGCGTCGTACTTCGCAATTTGTTTGTCGAGGCGTCGAATCTCCTTCTGCAGATCGCCCGTTCTTCGCCGCTGCTCGTTTGCAGTTTCGATCGCCTGTTTGGCCGACATGAGCAGAACTGAAACCTCGCCGGTTTCAATTTCGGACGCGACGCGAAGCCGCTGTTCGAACGAAGAAATTCGCTCGCCGAGCTGAGACAACTGGTCGAGAAGTTCTTCCCGCTGGCTGATCGTCGCACAGGCCGCGCCGTGATCGCCGAGCCATGCGAGCATCGCATCGGGCGCGAGTGGTTCGAGTCCACAAGGCTGCCACAGAGCGCGCCACTGTGTCTGCAGTTCGCTCTGTTGATACTCGACATCTTCAATCCGCCGTCGATTTTTATCGAGTTCCCCACTGATTGTCGCCAACTGCCGATGCAGACCTTCACGCTCGGCAACTTCGTTTGCGTTGTCATAGATCTTGTCGGCGACATCGTCGGCGTGTCGCACAGCCTGTTCGTAACCATCCGGCAGTGCCGTGGCGGTTGTTTCATTCAGCCAGATGGCGATCTCTGTATCGACAAGTTCGCCGGCAATGTGTTTGCGACGAAAAAGTTTCCAACCGGCATCGCGGCTTTGACGAGCAGCGTTTCGATCATCAAGACTTGGCACGGCACGATTCGACATCGCAGTTGCCAGCGAATTTTGAAGTTCCGTCTGTTTTCCTTCATTTGCTTTGAACGCAGCCTGCTCGATTCGCAGCTCTTCCCGCAAATCGGCGAATCGGGTCGCAAACTCCGCAACCGTTTCTGATCGAGGCACTGGCAATTCGTGCGGCGCTGGCACTGCGGCGGGCAACGGCGGCGTGAGCTTACGGGATTGCGTCGTGAGCTTGCGTTCCAGCTTCGCCAACTCGCTACGCACGCTTTCCAATTGCTTTCGGTTTGCGGCGTAGTCTGCTTCGTCGGCGAGGACGGCGGCAAGAGCTGTGACATCCCGCGATGCACCGATATCAGCCAGTTCATCTCGCGCCCGTTCAAGATTTGCAGCGTCGCTATCGCGTTTGGATGTGAACTTTGTGACGGCAGTTGTGTGTTCCCGATTTTTGTTACTCAGTCGATCGATTTCGGTGCGCGTCGCCACATCGACTGAGAAAACTCGCAAGTCGTCATGGTTCCAGCCGGGTCGCAACTCGGTCAGTTCGCGATCAATCAGTATTCGCATCTCGGCAGACTCGCGCTGCCGATCTGGAAGTTGATCCCGAGCCTCGATGTACGATTGCCGCAGTTCCAGGCAAGACTTGATTTCTTCCCTGTAGGAGACTGCGCCGGGATCGAGCTTCAACGCGGCGAGTTTCAGCTCTGCCGTGTTGATTTCTTCAGTGCAAGTTGTCTGTTCCGCTTCGAGCGACTTCAACTCCTTACACACGGACAGATACTGTTGCCGCGCATCGGCGGGAACGTTTGCAGGAATGATC
Source organism: Planctomycetales bacterium (assembly GCA_038214195.1). GTDB lineage: Bacteria > Planctomycetota > Planctomycetia > Planctomycetales > Planctomycetaceae > SXXK01. The sequence goes on along the minus strand of JBBQSE010000377.1, from coordinate 5,829 downwards.
AAGCTCCCACGCTCGTCGCGCCGCTGCTGCAACTCCCACCACTTTGGCCATGCCCGCACTCGCTTCTCAACCTTCGCATAGCGCCGACGCAACTCATCGATGTGTGTGTGCAGCTCCGTCGCGCGTGCCGTGGCACTTGCAACGGCTGCTTCAGCATCGTGAAACTTCTCGGGACGCAGCGAATGATCCCTGATCTCCTTCGACAGTTTCTTGAACTCTGCCAGCAACGCATTGATAGTCGGCTTCGATCCTATCTTCTTGAACAGGACGTCTGCCTGACGACTCAGTTCAGCGACGACCTTGTCCGGGCTGCTCGTTCCGCCCAGACCGCCACCGAACAGTGCGGACTGAAGGCTTTCATGCTTCAGACTTGCTTCGCCCTGGCTGAGCTGATCGAGTCCGAATGCAAAAGCCGATTCAAACAAACCTCGATCGGCGTGATCAAGCAGCCGGAGCCAGCCGGTATCGTCGAGATCGGTCGCAATGCCGTCGAGCTTGATCGCCACCTTGTCCTTGTTTCCCTTGCGCCGTCGCAACTCGACGACCCGACGGTCGCGCAATTCCAGCGTCGCGACGCCCGCCATCTCACCCTGTCCACCGAAGTCGTACGGCGTACGCGCCGGAAAGTCGAACAGCAGCCCGCGCAGAAACTCGAGCAGAGTCGTCTTTCCGGCCTCGTTCGGTCCGTAGATGACCTGCAGTCCATCGCCATGAAACACAAGGTCGCGGTCCGTAAAATGACCGAAGCGGTTAATATGCAGTTGCCGAATCTTCATGACGGGCTCCCGCTCTCTTGAATCAGATGACTGAGCAAAAGCGCTTCCGCATCACGCAGCCAGCCAACCTGACGAACGGGATCGTCGAGACGGAACGCATCATCGCCTTCGCCGACATAGGTCAGTTCCGCCGCCACTTTAGCCGAGAGATCCTGGACCTCGGACAGGTCCATGAGTGACTGCGGTGCTGTTGCGGCGACGCCGATGTCTCGCAACAATTGTCCAATCAAATCCTGTCGCTCGCGCAAGGCGTCCATGTCCAGCGGCGACTGAGTGTGGAGCTTGATCTTCTCGATCCAAACTTCGTCACCGAAATCAGACGCGAGGGCGCGCACGTCGGTTACCAACTGCTGCCGCGATGCATCTTTGGCAAGCTGGGCATGAACCGCACACCGACCGGTGTATTCGAGCCGCACTGCGGAAAGACGACCGTCTGCAGCGGCGACGATTTCACGCAGACGATTTTGAGTCGCATCAATCAGCGCGTCTTCATCATCATCGGGTTGCAGTGGAATCGTCTCCCGATGCCAGCGAATAATATCAGTCTCGCGAAATTCGACGCTGCTCACCTCACCACTGCTCACATCATTGACCGTCACCAGCAGACAGCCTTTGGGGCCGATCTCTCGCGCGTGCCGTCCCTGCGTGTTGCCTGAGTAAGCGATATGCGGCCGTTCGTGAAGCACTGCATAGTCGTGTACATGCCCCAGCGCCCAGTAGTCGTAACCCTTTGCTGCAAGTTCCTGAGTCGAGCATGGAGCGTATGCCGCATGTTGGGAATTGCCGCCCGCATTCGTGTGCAGCAAACCAATGTTGAAGCAATCCGGGACCGGGGCCGGATAGCCGGGGACGAGATTTTCGGTCACTTCGCGTTTCGGATAACTCATCCCGTGCAACGCCACGGGCAATGTCGGATGCCGCACAGTTTCGGGGCGTTTGTGATCAAAGAGCTTTACGTTGTCGGGCCATGGCACATGACGTGTCGATTCCTCCCGCGAATCATGATTGCCGAGAATCAGGTAGACGGGAATGCCTGCGTCCTTCAGTCGTCTTAACTGAGTTGCCGCCGCGAGTGCCGCGTTGAAATCCCGGACCTCAGTATCGAACAGGTCACCCGCGACGATCAGAAAATCGACACGCTCCTCCAGACAGATTTCGACGACTCTGTCGAACGCCTGCCGAGTCGCGATCCGCAGTCGCTCGACCGGCGCGCCGGGATATGACTCCAGTCCGCGTAAGGGACTGTCGAGATGAATGTCGGCGGCGTGGATGAAGCGAAACACAGGACGTCCTGTCGTCAGGAAACGGAACACGGTTATCTGGATCACCCACGTGCTAACGCGATGGCGATCCGTGTGGCTGAGGATTCTAGCGACTGCAACGCTTAGCATCGAGCGGAAGACAACTGTCTATACTTGTAGTGGGATTCGCCAGAATTCCATGCGTTACTGGACTTCTGGCGAAGTCCACTACGACACTTATATTGACCGCTCAATGCTTACATGCTCGCAGCGAACAGCATGTCCATATCCAAAACCAGAGTTGCGTGAGGTGAATCAAACCGCTTGAACTCCTGTTCTCAAGAGGAATCCTGGTTCGCTACACTGTCGTCGAACCAAACTCGAATTCCACGGAAAGGAATTGCCATGTCACGCTGGATGAAGATGTCGCTGTCGCCAGGAGTCGCCTGGGCACTGCTGTGCTGTACAACAATCAAAGCTGATCCGCCGGAAACGGCGACGGCAGCAACAACGGCTCCGCCATCACCGCAAGCCACTTCCTTCCAGTTTCAGGACGCATCCGTGCCGCAGGTTCAGATTGACGCGGTGATTTATTCGTTCGAGACGGCAAAGCTCGCGGAGAATACGAAAACACCCGTCGCAGAATTGCTGAAGCGAAATGGCTTCAAGTTTCTGGACGCCTCCGAGCAACCGCAACGCGTTGGCGCGGTTCGAATTGAGCCCCTGGCACTTGAACTGCTGCAGACGAAATTCGGATCGGCTTGTACGGTACTGTCGCGCCCGGTCGTGAGAACGCAGGTTGGCAGCGAAACCACTGTCACCGTCGGCGAAGCGCACGTCGCCGGTACACTCGGCTGGAGTGGGACCAGACTCACGATCCTGCCACTGCTTGATTCGGATGGCCTGATCGTCATGACTGTTCGCTTAGAAAACGCGACGCATGATGATGCAACCGACGCCGAGGGCACTGGCACTGATGCGACGTCTATCACCACGCAGGTCGTGTCGCTGATCGCAAAGCTGCAGGCCGGTCAGCAATTACTGGTTGCCAACGGCACCAGCGAATCAGATTTGACGCGATTCGTGCAATTGACGCCACGCATCGTGACTGAAGATGCCGTTGTCAATGAAGTCCATGACGTGCGCAATCAGGTTCGCGTCTCTGAAATCGATCGTTAGGCAAGGTCCAATGTCGGCTTTGCGGCAGATTTCTACAGCGGCTTCAGAAAGTGCTCAAAGAACGCGTAGATCATCTCGTTTGATTCGACTGTTGGGTCGTGCGCCGGGCGATTCGTCATGCCAACACGATGCGTCGCGCCAAGCAGATTGTTGACCGCGATCGAGTGATTCAGCGGAATCCATCGCGCCGGGAAATCTTCCGACCCGCCTGAGACCAGGAATGGTCGCGGAGCCATGAGAGCGTGTAGTTCGTGCAGGTCGAGTCCCTCGTCGATCAGCGTCGCGTACGGACCTGTACGCGGGTTGTCCGCTGTGATCAACCCCGGTTTGCGATTCGGTCCATCGCCCAGACCCAGGTACCACGGCTCCCAATAGTTGACGTTACTGCGAGCTTCGTCGAACACGATGCCGGGGTCGCTCCATGCAGCGCAGGCGAATTTGTCGTACAGGCATGAACCGAACATCGCCCACTTGCCACCATACGAATGACCGACGATGCCGATCCGCTCGGCATCCACTTCCGGCAGGGCGGCAACCGCGTTGTGGCAATTCGCCGCGACGTAGCCAAGGTATGACAACGGCTGCAACCGAGTCCCCGCGACGTCAGGCTTTCGAGCGTCACCCCCCGGCGAACCAATCGCTATGCTCACAAACCCACGCCGCGACAGCTGCAGCGCAAAGTCCCGCAACTCGCCCTTCGTGCCGATGCTCGTCTCCGGTTCATAAAACGGCACGACCACTGCGGGAAACGGTCCCGTTCCATCGGGCACGAGCAGATAACCGTCGAGCATTTGCCCCCGCGCCACTTCGACGCGAATGCGATGCTGCGTGAAATTATCACGATGCATCGATTCGAGTCGTTCGATCTCCGGATGCTCAATCAACTCCGGCCACTTGCCAAGCAACCCGTTCCAGCGATCGAGAATCTCCTGCCGACGCCGCAGCCAGTCGCTGCCATCTTTGACCGGCGAGCCATCGTAAAAATTGAGCGGCGAGTGATACTCACCCAATTGCCCGACGAATTCAGCCGGCGGTTCGAAGAACGGTTTCAGTTTGCTCCACGCAACATCATCGTCGCCAGTGGCCGCCATTGTGGCCCCGCACAGCAGGAGGATCAACATCGTTCGCTGGATCATAATCCGAGTACCTCATTGGAAAAGCATTGGCAGAGACAGTTCCGGTGCGGAGAAATCGAAAAGATATCCCGACACACCTTTATCCTTACTCAAGTAGCATCTCGACGTGGGCTTGGTAGAGCCTATCGTATCTGGATGGCATGCGGAATCACGGGCCGCTGGCTTTGTTGCAATAGCCATTGGCTGAAGAGTCCATCGACGGCCGACCACAACATGTTCAAAGCGGTCAAGCAATACGACATTAAGCGTCGAGCGGCAAGGAAAACAAGTCTACTTCTCTCCGTTTCGTTACCCCAGTCACTTTACTGACGAAACAGAATACGTGGTCTGAAGAACCAGCGTCGATGTGTTGGCCCACTGTCCATTTAGGACATTCAAAAACTGCGTCGGTGTGTCGGACCGAAGCACAAAGCTGGCTTTCGCGAAACTGCGTCGGTCTGGGCGACCGAGGCATGTGACGGCAGGATTCAGGCAGGCAGTTCCTGTTCTTGATGGGATCTTGATGGTTTCCAGTGGACCTGAGTTTTGTGCGAAGCTCAGCCCGGCGTCATCGCTGCAACGGTGTGGCAACCGGTTTTTCACTGGGGATCGTGTTGATGGCCTGAGGCTGGTCGCTTCGGTAAGGCATCCTGATACCATCACCATTGGCAAAGTACGGTGCCTTGGTTACGTCCACGACAGACGGTGTTGGCGGGTAATCGCGTGTTGTGTTGCGATCATGATCAACCAGCCCAGCGAATGCGTCGGAGGCAGATCCAAAGCGCAATGCGAGAATTAAGAGCGTCTTTGTAAGCATTCAAGCACCAATGTTATGTGACTGCAACTGATCAGACATTCAATCGCCAGATGGCAAAATTCAGCACGCTGGCGAAGGACACCCACGCCAGGTAAGGCAGCATCAGCAGGCCTGCAAGTTTGCGATGCTTCAGAAATAATGCTGTCGTTGCGGCAATGGAGAGCCAAAGTATTACGATCTCCACAAACGCCCAACCGGGCTCATGCAGTCTGAAAAAGATCCAGCTCCATGCCACGTTCAACGTAAGTTGAACTGCAAACATTGCCATCGCCAGCTTGGCCGTCTTGAAGCCAGGCTTTTCCCATACAAGCCAGACAGCAACTCCCATCATGATAAACAGTGTCGTCCAAACGGGACCGAACACGGCCGCTGGAGGATTCCATGACGGTTTCAAAAGCGTCTTGTACCAGCCGTCGATTTCGGGGGTCGTTGCAATCGCGCCGAGTCCTCCTGCGCCAAGACAAATGGCGATGGAGAGAATGAGGCCGATGATTCGATTTGTACTCTTCAATGACGACTCACTTCCGATTCACCGTCGCAACGATCTTTTGTATGGATTCGCAATAACCGAACCGCATTCGCAGAGCAACGGAGCTGAAACTATTGTTTTGCCTTTCGCACGCAATACAACGAGTTGACGCCGCGAAAGTAGATGGCGTCGTTCGCTACCGCAGGTGTTGCCCAAAAGGTGTCTTCGAATT
>JBBQSE010000376.1:0-8845 GCA_038214195.1 Planctomycetales bacterium | reverse complement strand
TCACCGGTAATTTCCAGCGGAAGGCATTCCTCCAGATGGCGAAACCATGTGTGCTGACGTTTGGCAAACTGTCGCGTTGAGATCTTGATTTGCTCGATCGCAGCGTCCTGCGTGGTTTCTCCTTCCAGATGGCGAATGAGTTCCCGATATCCGAGTGCCTGTCGTGCTGTTCGACCTGGTGGCGGATCATGCGCCAGCAGTGCCCGCGTTTCTTCGAGCCAACCTTCGTCGATCATTATGTCGACCCGGCGGTTGATTCGATCATGAAGCCACTTTCGAGGCGGAGACAGCCAGACGACACACGTCGGCTGCTGCTCGGGCGGCCGAGGTCTGTGATGCTGATCTTCAGACAGGGGCTTGCCCGTCAGTTCGAAGACTTCGATCGCCCGAATGATTCGCCGCATATCGTTCGGATGGAGTCGTTTCGCCGTGACAGGATCGCGCACGGCGAGTTGACCGAGAAGCCAGTCCGGGCCGTTCTCGACGGCCATTTGCTGCCATTGATTGCGGAGATTCCAATCAGCGTCGGGACCTTCGAACATCCCGCGCAGGATGGACCGCAGGTAGAGACCTGTCCCGCCGACAAACAACGGGACGCAATCTCGTGAGACAATGTCATGTACCGCGTTGAGCGCCAACTGGACGAACTCGGTCACGCTGAAGTCTTCGGCGGGATCAGCGATGTCGATCAGATGATGGCGAACACTTCGCTGATCAGCGGCTGAAGGTTTAGCGGTGCCGATGGACATGCCGCGATAGATGGCCATTGAATCGAGCGAAATGATTTCCGCGTTGAGTCGGTGCGCCAAGTGAATGGCGGCCGCGGATTTGCCTGAAGCAGTCGGTCCGGCGACAAACCAGCACCGCTGCAGCAATGAGACCGGGAACTCCATGTGATCCTGCCTTGGTTGAATCTACGAATCAGCCGCAGGGCGCTATACTTCACGCGGTCAGAAATGAAGCTGTGGATTTTCTTGCGATTGTCCCCTCTCCCCCGCAATTGATTTTCCAACTCGACACGTTTTACACGGGGGGAGAGGGCTAGGGTGAGGAGGAAAGAAGCACCTGTTTTCTGGTTCATCCTATTCACTCCAGGTTAGCCCCCTCATCCGGCCTGTCGGCCGCCTTCTCCTCCTTGCGAGGGGGGAGAAGGGACATGGAAAACGTTCCCTTGGAAAGTACCTCAGTCCAGACCGCGTGAAGTATAACGAGGTTTGACGCTCGGAACCATTTAGCGCTCCATCGCGATCTGGGCAGTTTGCAAAACCGACTGCGGTTTTGATACCGGCTGATCTCGTTCAACTGCTGCAAGCAATGTCGCCGGATCGCAATATGGGCAATCGATTGTATAGACGATGCGACCACATTGCGAACATTCCCGAGGGCCCGGCGTACGGATCGCTTCTCGTCGCGCCTGATGCCAGGCCACACGGAAAAACCCCATCGTCACGAGGAATGACAAAATCCAGTCCCACGGCGATATCAAATATCGCATGAGTGCCAGACTCACCGCAGCGGCGCTCGAGAAGCACAGCAGATACGGCCAAACGGCCTGGAGTCGGTTGTTTGGCTTGAGGTTTCCGACTTCTGCCTGCCACAGCCGGTCCAGCGACTCGCGACGCAAATCTGTTGCCTCGGCGAGTCGATCACTCTTGACGGCTCGAAGCAGACGTTCGACATCGTCCAATACCCGATAGATGTCGTGTTCAGTGAAACTATCCTGGTGTGCCCAGCGGTTGCGAAAATCCCGCAGTTCACTGACCAAACTGCGCTCCACGAAGGACAAGTCATGCCGAAACACATCATTCCAGTGATCCCACATGAACACGAGCAAAAACTGCGCGTCGCCGGACTCGATGGAGTTTCGAGTCCGTTCATCACGATGATCGACTGTCGCCTGCCGGAAAATATATGGACGCAATCCTGCGGCAAGCAAATCCAGTCCTCTGGAAACGGTGTCAAGCATGGTACAATAACCGAAACGGGGGAATACAAAATTCAAGGCACATATCTACAACGATGGCTGATGAAACCCCATCATCAATTTTGGAAAGTGTCGGCGGGATTCAAGCAGCGGTTGTCAAATGTACGGGTGATAACGGTTGTAACGATTGGCTGATTCGGGTTATCACCAGTGGTGCTCTTCGCGGAGACCGTTCGGTACTACAAAGCATGTTCAAAAGGTAATTCAGATGACGCAAAAGACCGTGTTGAGTGTAGGACAATGTCGACCGGATACCGCCGCAATTTTTCAGTATCTGACGAGTGAATTTGGTGCGAAAGTTCTGACTGCCGATTTGCCGGCAGATACGCTGCAATTGCTGGAAAGTCAGAACATCGATCTCGTGTTAATCAATCGCAAACTGGACGCGGACGACAGCGACGGCATGGAAATCCTGAAACAGATCCGGGCCAATCAGGCGATCGCTGGCATTCCGGTGATGCTTGTGTCGAATTTCCCCGAGTGGCAGGAGAAGGCCGTCGCGATGGGCGCGACGTACGGATTTGGCAAAGCGGAACTCAATCGGCCTGAAACCAGGCAGCGCCTGAGTGCAATCATCGAGGCGTGACGAGTCGTCAATTCACGATCATCCAGACAGCTTTCAGATAGTCCGTCTCCATGCATGTCGAGATGACGGGATGATCGGGCGCTGCGCCTGTTCTGGCGATGATCTGCAGCGTTCTGGACTGACTGATGATGCGACCGGGACCGTTGGGATCGAGATCGTCTCCCTGTGATTTTGATGCGGAAACCAGGAGTTGCAGGAATTCCGATTCCGGCAGCAGCCCGGCACACGTGCAACTCAACAGCAAACCGCCGGGTTTCACAAGTCGCATGGCAAGGCGGTTCATGGCAAAATGTTTCCGCGTGCCTTCTTCAATTTCTACGCGAGTTCGAATGAGCTTCGGTGGATCAAGGACAACGACATCGTATTGTCTGCCATTACGCAGCATCTCGCGCATGTAGCTGAACGCATCCGCCTGGACAAACTTCGCGCGTGCCTGATTGAGATTTGCGTTTTCCTTCGCGAGCTTTAACGGCTCTTCATCGAGATCAACGCCTGTCACGTCTTCAGCTTTGCCAAGGACTTTTGCCTGCACAGAAAAACCGCCGGTGTAGCAGCAAAGATCAAGGACGCTTTTCCCCTCGCAAAACTCCGCCAGTTTCCGGCGATTTTCACGCTGGTCGCAGAAGAATCCCGTCTTGTGTCCGCCGTCGAAACGGATGCGAAATCGGGTGCCGTACTCGGAAACGACGACCTGCGACGGGCAGCCTTCTGACATGAGTGGTGGCGGATCGCAGCCTTCCTGAGACAGAAACTGCGGGCTGGTTCGCACGAGCCAGTGACCAAGCCCCATCTGCGAGGCCAGCATTGGCATAAGTAAACTCGCCCGCTGATACATGCCCAGTCCAAAAGTCTCCGCCGACAGCACGTCGCCGAATCGATCGATCACAATGCCTGACAGTCCGTCAGATTCCGAATGCACCACGCGCCACGCATCCGATTGAGCATCCAGTTTCAGGGTATCACGACGCAGCGACACTGCCGCGCAGAGCTTGGCGGACCAGGCATCGTCGGTCGGCAATTCCGGTGTGTTCCAGAGCATCCGGACTGACATTTCGCTGCGCGGATTGAAGACTCCGTAACCCAGCGGTGCCTGGTGTCCCTCCATGTAGACGGCGACAAGATCACCGGGTCGTGCATCTTCGATCCGCAAAAGCTGCTTGCGGTACAGCAGCGGGTGCCGCGTGCGATTCCTTGCGTAGACGAGGGGAATCGATGCAGAGGCTGCCGGCCCCAGCTGCGTCCGCTGTCGCACCATCAGCGACGTCATTTCTTTCGATGCTGGCGCGGATGGGTATGCCGACGGTTCCGAATGATCCTCGTCGTCACGCGACTTTTGTGGTGTGCCGGTGTATCCTTGCCTGCGGCTGCGCTGGCCTTCCTGGGGACGCGAAGAACGATCGTTTTGAGAACGGCGGGCCATGACAAAATCTACTGCAGGAAATGCATGCTTAGTTGGACAACGCCACTTCGGGGAGAAAATACGGTCAATTACAGCCCCAGAGGGGCGACGGCCTGTGGCCGTGGGCGTCAGCCCTATGGTACCCGATTTGTGATGATAGTAGCCGCCACTCTTTGAGAGGCTGTGATTTTTTATCGGATTGGCCTGGCGGTATTGATTTTGGAGCGCTTCAAGGTTTTTTGTTGATGGATTCGGCATCAACTATTATCTGCTCAGTGACTTCCGTGTGGCTCACGGCGAATTCCTCGACCGAAGCACGTGCCTCGATGCGGTCTTCGCGGAACTCTTCCCAGATCGAACGCTGATCCGGGAATTCTGCCTTTGACCAACGCACCGCAAACTGCGGTCAGAATTGTCAGACCAAATCGAGAGTCCGGAGACTCGCAGGAACATGGTCATGATGGGCTGCTGTGCGGAGTGTTTCTTATGAATCCAACAGAACTGGCGAAACCACCAAAACCGTCCAAATCCTGGCGGCGGCGGATCCTCCGAGTTGTCTGCATCTACGTGCTTGTACCGTACCTCGCGGTCACTTTGATTTTCACGCTCGTGCAGCGACGTCTGATGTATCGTCCGTCGGTCAGCGGAAGTTTGTGTGTCAAGGATCTGCAGCTCGATCAGTCCGGAGTCACGGATGTTCATCTGGAAACTCCCGATGGTGAAACACTGAACGGCTGGCTCCTCAAAGGAAAGAGTTCCGACTCCGCGCCACGGACGCTGCTGATCTACTTTCCTGGCAATTCCATGAACCGCAACGAACGAATCACTGATCTGCGTGAAGTCGCCGCCCTGGGCTTCGCCGTTTTGATCTTTGACTATCGCGGCTTTGGTGACAGCACCGGTTCTCCTTCTGAAGTGTCACTGAGTGCCGATGCGAGGTTGATCTGGGAATACGCTCACGAGGAATTGCGTTACGACGACGAAGACATCGTGCTGTTTGGAGAATCACTCGGCGGAGCGGTGGTGTTGTCGCTGTGGTCTGAGTCGCTATTGAGCCTGGAAAACACATTTCCAGAGCCGCGAGCCGTCATCCTCTCTTCCACGTTTGCGTCGATGTCACGAACTGTGAAGGTTCAGTATCCGTGGTTTCCATTTCACTACCTTGTCCTGGATCGATGGCCTTCAATCGACCGTATTCGAAATATCACAGTTCCGACGACAATTCTTCACGGTTCTGAAGATGACATGGTGCCCCTGTCAGAAGCCCGCGCGCTGGCAACCGCCAGCGCTCACGCACAGTTCACTGAAATCCCCGGAGCGGGACACAATGATATTCCGATGCCGCAACTTCGAACCTTGCTGAAAAAACTCCAGAAAGGCGGCTGAACTGGAGATAACATGATGAACAGAAAACAGTTGATTCGTCCCGTCTCACCCTAGCCCTCTCCCCCCGAAGAAAATTTGTGAAGTTGGAAGATTGATTGCGGGGGAGAGGGGACAATCGCAAGAAAATCCACTGCATCATTTTTGACCGCGTGAAGTCTACATCCGCCTACGAATGCCATGTCACGCTCTTGCGGCTCACACGCGTGTGCCATGCTCGCGAGGGATCCTCCGAGTCGTCGAGTCCGGGCGTTTTCCAACACTCTCGAAGTCTCCAGTTGGTTCCGCCCACAGTGCTGCGACCAGCAACATAACGACGGGAACAATCTGCATCAAAAAGCGATGCGTGGAACCTCCAAGATGTTCTTCGAGTTCTGCGGGTGCCAACATGCCTGCAACCAGGAGAGCGGCCAGGGCTCCGAAAAGGTTCAGGATCAAGAATAGTTGTGGCTGTTCGATGGCTCGTTTTGGGCGTGTGACAATTGCCGCCAAACCGATCCACCACTGCAATCCCCACTCCTTCCATTCTCCAAACATGCGGCTGGCCAAATGTGGCAAAGACCAGCGCAGTGTGCTGAGGCGGTCATACAACGCCGAAAGGGACATCCGACCGACATAGTGCATTTCCGTAACCTCCGGAAGTCGTCGTCGATGTGCGAACCACGGAAGTAACATCGTTCCTGCCAATGACGTAAACAGCAGCACCCTGAATACGCCAGATCGAAGCATCGCAAAGTGAGATTCTGATGATTCGCCAGGAGACTTCCGTCGTGAGACAGCCCTCATCAAAGTTGCGAGAGCCATCGCTGCCGTCCAAGACAGCACGTCGATGATCAGGAATGCCGTACCTTCGTCTTTCGTGAAAGCCGCGCAGCTTGCGACAAAGCCCGCAAGCAGGGCCTTACGTAATCGGAATTTTGGAGAAGGACAACTCATCCCGTCCCACAAATACAACACTGCGATTCCATGGAAACATGCGACCGCCGCGTCCGCCTGAGCGCAGAGGAAGCCGTATTCGTCCGGCATAAGAATCGGGACTGTTGCCAGCAGAAGTCCGCAGGTCCAGCCCCATGCCGCGCCAAGTCGCCGACTGCAGACGCCTGAAAAACTCAGCACAAGTCCAGCATACAGCAGGGGAAACCACAGCTTTGCCCATCGATCTTCCGCGTGGCCCATCAACGAATACAGATGCTGTTCAATCAGAGGCAGCATCAGCGGGTATTGTGGGTGATACTGCACAAATTCCGGGTTGAGCAAAGCCGAACTGTTGATGGAAGAATCTTCAAACAGCACTTTGGCCTTGATCGCAAAGATTGCTCGTTCATCCCAGAATCGCTGTGGAGTCAGCATCGACTGGGCAAACGCCAACAAGACCAGAATTGCAATCAACCATTGACAGGCCTTGACCAGTCGCGGCCCTGCTGTCGGAGAGTTGGAACGATGCGGATCAACGGCCAACGAAGACGACTGCACGGGTTGTCTTGATGATTGCCAGATCGCCCATAGTCCGGCGAGCCACCCGAATCCCGCCAAACCGGCACTGAACGCAAAGCCCAATCGTCCATTGCTCCACGACCACAGGAACGACAGCCAGCCAGTCAAACCGATTCCCAATACGATGCTCAGTCCCCATCTCTCTGAAAACGGAGTCTTTTCTTCAGAAGGTGGCGCGATCACAAATTGAACTGCAGCTCGTCCCAGCAAGACGCTGCCACCCAGCCCGCCGACGATCGCGAGAAGGATCATCATTGTGCAGGCTCCGTCCACCGTCGAAGCACAACGGTGTATGTCGGAACATAAGTGGGATCGCGTTGCCAGTTTCGGATGAATCGCAGCCAGTCGGCATCTTCCGTCGCCCTTTCTGACTCGACATATTCCGGCCCTTCGAAGTATTCCAGCACGTAGTCGGGACCCTGTTCGCGGAACAATGTTGCAGGAAGATCGGAAAGGCGATAGGCAGCCAGTTGTCGTTCCTGATTCTTGCGAGGAATCAGGTGTTCTGCATCGGGATGCATGTGATGCAAAAGATGCCGTGGCAACAGATAGTACGACAGGAAAAACAATTTCTGATCACTGACAACAAGGATCCGACTCTGTTCCGGCGTCGCCGTTCGCAGATATCGAATCACCGCACGATTCGAATCGCTGATATTTGGCAAAATCTCATCACCGTTGTTCAGACGATAGTAAGGCCAGTCACTCGCGCGTTTGCTCATCCCATGAATCTGGTGAATGCAGGCCAGTCCCAGCATTGCCACTATGGATGTTCCTCGAACCCAGGCGACGATGCCTGCGAGAGACTTTAGAGATTTACCGGATGATGTTTTCCGTCTTAGTAAGTTGAACACGTCTTCGATCAGACCTGACATAAACCCGGCAGCAGCAATACGCCGTCGCCATGTGTACGCGAGAAACAGTGTTGCGCCAGCAGAGGAAACGCGGAGCATCCACCATATTGCTTCAGCTTTGCCAACAGCCTCGAATTGTGCAAACGATTCCTCCGGAGCCTGATCGAATGCCCGGACTTTGATCACGTCCACGGGAATCAGCCATACAGCAAGACTCAGGCACACACTGATGCACCATGCTGCGGCCAGGCACACTGCGACCGCCTGTTCAATCGTTCGATTTTTTCGGAACAGCATCTGCGAAAACCTTACGGACAAAAATCCGAAAAACACCAGATCAGTCTCGATGAGTCTGCAAGAATATCAAGACCTCAGGGACATTACCTCCGAACCGACTGATCGGTTTTCGCCGACCAGAAACTCACCAACGCCAGCTGAATTCGACCCCATCCATTCGATCTTCCGGTTTTGGCCGCACCGTAGCGAATGCAGAAAATTTTGACCATTTCAGATAATAACGGGACCGGATTTGCAAGATTGGGCGTCTCTTCGCTCGCCCTTATCCATTTAACCTGCTCGTGATATACGTGCCTCACGTCGCAGATGGCAATCAACACTTGTAACTGCACTGCGTATATCGTGATGATGTGCGGAGTCAGATTTGATATCGTCCCGGGAGCATTCCATGAAGCGTTTGTTGGTCATCGGATTTGTATTGATGCAGGGAATTCAGGCGACGCTGGGGGGCGAAATCGAGTTTGTTGAGACGTTTGCGCTGGCTCCGGATCGGGAGGTGGCGCTGAAACAGCTGATTCCGGGGACCGAGGATTATTACTACTGGAACTGCCTGCATCTGCTGAACACCGAGCAGTTTGACAAAGTCGAAGGGCTTGTCGTCCCCTGGGTGCAGAGGTTTGGGGAGACGCAGCGGGTTTGGGAGATTCGGACCCGGCGGGCGCTGCTGACATATGATCGCAATCCTCAGGCATCGCTCGACTATCTGCGGGGACGATTTGGGATTCACTATCCGCATCAGAAGGAAGAACTCAACGCCGAACCGAATCTGCCGACGACGCTCGATCCAAACGTGGTCTCGCGGGCGAATTTCCAACAGCAGGCACTGGCACGGCATGGGAACTCGCTCA
>JBBQSE010000375.1:0-8875 GCA_038214195.1 Planctomycetales bacterium | reverse complement strand
TGTGCCGCCGTCAGGATCGACGAGTGGCAGTAGCCATGCAGGCAGTGTATCCGGATCAAATCTGCCATCCGGTTCAGGTTCGTTGTCCGCCAGCGAAGGTTCGGTAAGTGCAAGTGCATCGCCGAGCGTTTCGTCCAACTCGGGTTCGCCATCCAGTTCCAGTCCCGCGTCGAGTTCAACGTCGAAGTCCAGCGGCTCGTCGGACTCACGCAGTTCATCTAGTTCGGGTTCTTCATCTAGTTCGGGTTCTTCATCGAGTTCGGGCTCTTCATCAAACTCGAGTCCATCGTCAAGTTCATCGGTCTCTCTGAGTTCGTTCAGCTCCAGCCCCGCGTCAAATTCAAGCCCCTCATCAAACTCGGGTTCACTATCCAGTTCCAGTCCGGCGTCGAGTTCAACGTCGAAGTCCAGCGGCTCGTCGGACTCACGCAGTTCATCTAGTTCGGGTTCTTCATCGAGTTCGGGCTCTTCATCAAACTCGAGTCCATCGTCAAGTTCATCGGTGTCTCTGAGTTCGTTCAGCTCCAGCCCCGCGTCAAATTCAAGCCCTTCATCCAACTCGGGTTCGCCGTCCAGTTCCAGTCCGTCGTCCAGTTCAACGTCGAAGTCCAGCAGCTCCTCGGGCTCACGCAGTTCATCAAGTTCGGGTTCTTCATCAAACTCGAGTCCATCGTCAAGTTCATCGGTGTCTCTGAGTTCGTTCAGCTCCAGCCCCGCGTCAAATTCAAGCCCCTCATCCAACTCGGGTTCGCCGTCCAGTTCCAGTCCGTCGTCCAGTTCAACGTCGAAGTCCAGCAGCTCCTCGGGCTCACGCAGTTCATCAAGTTCGGGTTCTTCAACAAATTCAAGCCCGTCGTCATCTCCGTCCAGCAGTTCCTCGACCTCGAGTGAGTCGTCGAATTCTTGCTCATCCAGTAGCTCATCCGACGATGTTTCATTCGTCCTGGAAAGCGTCACTTTTGGTTCGCCCAGCACCCTTGATCTAACTGGTTGGAACGTCTTAAAAGACACTGACGCTTCGGAATATGCTCCGCGTCAATGGCGACGCGAACCACAGCAAAGATATCCGTATCTTTATAAGGCCGATACACTATTGTTTATCGAACAGGCAGAGTGGAAAGTGACCAAAGCCCCCGAAAATGCCACGTATGAAGTCAGGCTGGTTAAATCGTCAGATACTTCGCAGCCGCTTTCTGACTGGAAGTCCGCCACTTACGATGATGGAACCAAAATCCTCACAGTTAGTGCGATTGAAACAACGTATAGATTTCCCGGTGAGGTGAGCTACACCCCCTCATTCAAGACAACTTGGCAGATCCGGCTAAATGGGGTGGACCCAAAAAAAGACGGTGGAACGAGTACCGACAACCCTGTTTATGGCGCCTTAACTGGGCCCATCGGCCAAGATAAACCAAAGCTTTTTCGGTCTGTTGTCCATTTAGCATGTTCCGTAGACGGCGCCGCTAACAAAGAAGCGGCGCTTACCAACACCTGGAGTCAACTTAGCCAAACAAACCCCGATGGATCTGTGTCACCGAAAAACTTCAAAGGTTGGGACGATTCAACGTCTGCGTGGGAGCGAAAGTTATACTATTACAAAAAGGACTCTACTTGGGCCATATGTAACGGAGGAAATAGCGCTCAGTTGTTACAGAGTGCTGACGGGAGGTGCTTTGCCTGGTGCTGGCTAATGTACGACGCAATTGTGCTTAATGGCTACAATAATACTTCCGTCAAGGGAATTGAGGTAGTCCTCAATGCAGCTTCCGGGGGCGGTACAGCCTTTCTCGTGAAAGACTTCGAAGTATTGATCGGAGGGGAGTGGAAGTTAGATCAGCCTTGGGAAACTGCTACGAAGGAGTTTCGCTTTGGAGCTTACGTCGCGCCTGGCTTTCCGGATATGGTGCCCGAACCGCCAGGTGGTGTTTACGGTCAGTTCAAAAACTTGGCGAAACTCAAGGGGCAAAATAGTGCACCGCCGTCACAAAAGGTATTTGCCAATCATTTCATGGTTCAGTGTGTTGACGGTTCAGGGATGACTGTGAATTACGACCCCTCATACGGAGCGAAATACCCAAATGCAGCAGACTTCCAAGAGAAATCTCTTATTGGATTTACAAAGGATCTAATGGTGAATCCCGCGGCAATTGATGTCGAACAATTCACAAATCCAAACTCGATCACATTTATTCAGCAAAACATACCCGGTTATTAATACGGGAAGTGACACTATTGTGTCACTGTGGCATGCAAAATGCGTAAAGCCATAGCATCCGAGTCGTTGGCCGTATTCAGGCCATGGCGGGTGCGGTCACAATTTCGCATCGGTTTTTCAACTTAGAATTACTACTATGGTCCTTTATGCGCTGTTGCTTAACACTGTGATGTACCTGCCAGACGACCGTATCTCTTCCACGGATCAATCGGCGGAATTACTGGCAGTTAGAGAATTTAAATCACTTGGCGGCGAAGTTGAGCGAACCGACGGTGAAACCAATGTCTCCGTTTCCTGGGGCTCCATCCGCACGCCCCATGACTTTCTCAAAGACGTTCACTTGAAACTACTAAAGGAAATTCCCGTGAATATGCTAAGAATCAATCATCGCAGAATTAACAGTTCTGACATGCTGGAATTACAGAAACAATCGACGCTTTCGCATTTGGATCTGTCAAGCTCAACTCTGCGATTTGAGCTCGATGAATTCCCAAAGCTGACAAACCTGTCGGTGCTGGTCCTTGACCATGCCAAGGCCAAAGATCCCGGTACGGGAAATGTTACTTCGATTACCGATTCGGGGATCATGCAACTGCGCGGTCTGTCGGATCTCACTGAACTTCGTATCGGCTCATCGTACGTTGGCGATGCCGGTCTGGAAGAAGTGTGTCGGTTTGATCGCCTAACCGCACTTGGTCTCGCCTCCACTAGGATTACTGACGCGGGGATGAAACACTTGCGCAAACTCAAGTCCCTCAGATCACTGGATCTGAGCGATACAAAGATCTCCGATATAGGCTTAAATGAGTTGAAATTCTGTTCAGCCATTCGCGAGATCGATCTCTCCGGAAATTACGAATTGACAGACGCTTGCATGATCCCTCTATGCGATTCCGGAGCACTTGTTTCGTTGAAACTTCAAGGTACTCAAGTCACAGCTGTTGGACTCAGAGAGTTGAAAAGATGCAAGGATCTGACAACTCTGGATGTCTCTGGCTATATGGGAAATGGTCGCGAGCGGCTCAATGACGCAGCGTTGGAGGAGCTGCGAGGCCTTACGAATTTGCGGCATCTCGATCTCCGCGCCGGAGGCGACATCTCAGTATCAGGGCTCGAAAAATTAAGCAATCTCACGAATCTTACATCTCTTCACATCGCCGGTCGAATCACAGATGAAGGAATCAAAGTGATCGCGACTCATACCGGTTTAACCGTGCTCGATATTGGATTTACGGAGGTTACCGATGTCGGACTTGCCGAGCTGAATAAACTGCAAAGTCTCCGAGAGCTTGTCCTCTGGAATACAGAAATTACCGATGCGGGCTTAAAGAAGGTGAGAGGTTTCGACACATTGAATGTTCTGAATTTGGGAGAGACAAAAATTACTGATGCTGGAATGAAGGATGTTGTTAAACATGAAAACATTACATCGCTAAAGCTCTTCAACAACACAGCCATTACTGATGCGAGTGTGAAGGATTTAAGTTATCTCGGGAATCTTGCCGATCTCGACCTGGGACGGACCAGTGTGACAGATTCTGGCTTGAGGGAATTGGAGCGTTGTCAGACACTCAGAACACTGAATCTCCGAGGGACGTCAATCTCTGATGCCGGTATTGCTCATTTATCGAAGCTTCGCAATCTCGTTGATCTTGATTTGTTCGAAACCAGAGTCACGCCGGCTGGCGAGCAACAGCTTCTCGAGGCTTTGCCGTTGATTCGGATTCATTCCGGTGCGATGCGCCCATAGAGCACGACTTTGAAACAGAACTCCCGCTCTCTCCAATTTTTTTATTGGTCGATCTGGAAGGACCATAGGTTCGAATGCATTCAGATGCCTGATGCCCGTGAAAAGCCCTGAAAACATGAATGTCAAACAATTTCCTCGTTGGCCCACTGACATGTTGGCTGTCTGTGAAGTAGTGATCGACTTTTAATAACGATGGATTTGTATTCGCTTTTAGTCAGATCGAAATCCGCTCAACAGTATTCCGCGTCACCTGCTTTTGCCTGCGATCATAGCGTCGCGTAGTTCTGGGGTCTGAATGTCCTGCCAAAAACTGGACATCTTCCAAGGCAATGCCCTGTGTTAACCCGAACTTGAACCACCATTCAAATAAGAATACCCGTTCAAACCCAGTGTTTTTTCGATTCAAAACCGTGCTGAACCCTTAAAAAGAAATTACAGACTCTGGCTACGCGTACGTGGAAAGCAGTTCCAGCACACGTCGCTGCAAAGCCGTTGACTCCGTCAGTTGATTAAACACATTCTCACTCGATTCAAAGCGGATGCTGTTACGACACAGCGTCCCCATGTCCTTCAGCAGATCCTGGAAGCTCTGCACAGGAAGACCCTCACGCGTGAGCCGAGTCGCGTCCTTCTCCTTCGCCGATGACGACCGTTTGGCCTTCGCCACCACAGACTTCCGAGGCGCCTGAGCACCCGCGATGTCAGCATCATCGAAGATGATCTCACGCAGCGCATCACGCATATGCCATTCGACGTAATACGCCAGCATGCACAGAAACACATGAGCGCGAATGCGATCATCGTTCCAATGGCGAATTGGACGAATGTGAAGATCAATCGACTTCAAACTTCGAAACGCACGTTCCACTTTTGCAAGACTCTTGTACGTCAACACAACCTTGTCCGAATCCATTCGCTC
The DNA here is from genome assembly GCA_038214195.1 of Planctomycetales bacterium. Lineage (GTDB taxonomy): Bacteria > Planctomycetota > Planctomycetia > Planctomycetales > Planctomycetaceae > SXXK01. The sequence goes on along the minus strand of JBBQSE010000375.1, from coordinate 3,991 downwards.
GGCCGTCACGCACGTGCGAATCACGTACAGTCCATCCAGCGCCGCCTCTGTCGCGATGTTCTTTTCGCGACGTGCATACGAAAAACTTTTCTCCGTGATCGTCAGCTCAAAATGCTTCTTCATTTTGTGATCGCCGATCACCTGACCAACCGTCAGTCCGATTGCATCTTCGCCCTGCAGCGGATTGCGAGTTCGCTGAGTCCTCGCCACGATTTTATCCAAATCCTTCTCCGTCGCTTTGAGAAGTTCTTCACGCTTGCGGGCACGCTCATCGGCCAGTGGGCGACGCCGGACTGGCCGCGTTGCAGCAGCTTCCTGACCTGAGCGGCCTGAGTCTCACCCGCACCCGCATCACAAATGCCGGACTGGCGCCGCTGCAGAAGTTTCCTGCGCTGGAGTATCTCACGCTCCACGAAATGGCATTCGATGAAGAAGGCATCCGGCACTTGATGGCACTGCGGAAACTGAAGTGGCTGTCCGTGACCTATCCTTACGACTCGTATTCCGATCCTCAAAAGCGGAACGCCGCAAATCGTGAATTAAGAGAGCGATTGCCGCCCGACCCCAAATAGCCAGCTCCGTTGAACCAAGGCCATCTTTTTTGCAAGTCGGACACTAATGCGTACTCCATGGCAATCGATTGATAGCCGGTCTGCGAGCTGCCGACGCGCGGTGAGAGTCCTGATTCCCGCGGAGACCGAGCAGGCATGAAGGAGATTTGCGTCATCGGATATCCCTCGCGGCTGGGCGGGGCGGATACAGAGTTGGACCACCAGATTCGCGTCTGGCAGGCCTTGGGTTTGCAGGTGCATCTGATCCATACGGGGCCGCTGGATGACAACCTGCGGGCCTAGCACCATCATTACGGCAGTACTGGCATTTCGTGCCGCCGAAACACGGCCGGAATAAGCCAACCTGAACCGGATATGCCACACATTCTCAGCAATCCCGAAATGATGGACAAGATGCTGAAAATGTCAGCATCCCAACACGCTCGGGGGGAAGCGTGGCTTGAGTTGAGTTCATCAGGAATTGACGCTGCACCGCTCCAGCATGTCCACCCCTGCAGCAAGTTTTGGAAAACTGCCTCGGTGAGACCGACTGAAGCGGCGAACGGCGTGGCGACAATCCCGGAGGTGTGGTCAAATTGATGGCGACCCAAGCATGTTTTTGTCCGTGCTCACGATTGCCGGAATCCGTCGATTTGGCAAACCTAGCGACATATATTTCAATGTCGGATCTGACTCACGACTAACCGACGACTAACCGACATGAGTGAGTAGCTGCCGTTCTGAAACGAACCAAACTCATCGCGGATTTCGCACCGAACCACAATCGCCAGCATGGGAAGGTAAGGCCCCGGCACATCAAAATACAGTTCGCATATTCGCTATGGTCGGTATCGATCGACGCGGCAATCGGACGCCGCGTATCTCATGTGCACTTCACTCTTTGGCAATTCCAAGGGCGATGGCGTCTTTGTGCGGCGGGACATCTCGGAATCGGTCGCCGCAGTCGCTGTGGAAGGCGCCGCGAAACTGACGATCGGATTCGCGGACGCTGTTGGCGGTGCGGGCGATTAGTGGTTTTCCGTTTAGAATTGTTTCTGATTTGCGTTCCTGGTACAGCCGTGGTTTGCCGTGTGGGCAGCCGAAACAACGGCGGTCCGTTGGGAGGCCGAGAGGTTCAGCGCTGGGAGCGGCTTGACGTTCCAAAAATTTCGCCACCGACTTGAAGGCTCGATCGTAAAGCAGGTGCCGGGAGCTTGTGTTGGGTATGATTACGCAGTCGCACGTTCCGGCAAACAGGATGACGCCAAACGGTGCAGTGCCGGTGGTGCATTTTTCGATGAGGTGGCAATAGGCCGCAATACGAACTTCGTGTTGCGGTCCCCATTCAGAGTTGCCACGGCGTCTGCGGATCACAGGTATGATAATGCTTCCCTTTTTCAGCTGCCGCCATGGCTTGCCGCGCAGATTGCTTCCCGGGTCATCCAGGGCATCCTGCAGCTTGTCGCAGTCGAATCCCGCTTTGCGTAATGACCACCAGCTTAAACGCTTGATCTCGGTCGGCTCGGGATCAATCACAACTTCGGGAGCCGCTTGATATCGGGCCCGTTCCCGCACCAATGCAATGATGTGTGTTAATGCGTCCCAGCATTTTGCGAGCAGAATGAAAACTGGCAGGCTTAAGACAATCGCGGCTAACACCGATTGAAAATAGATAGCCAGCATGACTGCAAGAACAGCCGGTGCCATGAGCGTCACCCACAGTCGCATATCGCCCCATGCCTGATGAATCGCTTCGGTGAACTTGTGCTCGTTGTAGTCAATAAACAAATCCAGTCGTGGTCCGAGGTTGGGTTCTTCATCTCCTGCATCGTTGCCTGATTCATAGGCGATCAATGCCGCTCGCGGACAAAACACATGCTCGCTGAGAACATGTACGCCGATCGTACGTTGGGTTGGGATCTTGAAACGTGCGGCTGGACTGAAATCAGAATCATCACCTGCATTCATCGGTTGGCCTTCTTCTGCCATGCGGTGAGTTCCTTCAGCAGCGGAGCCAGTTCCGCAGGTCGCCTGGCCGGAACAGGTTCGGTGCAATCGATCAGGAGTTTGGCCAGTCGCTTTGGGATTCCTACCTGACTGAAAACATCGGGAACCGCGTCATGCTCAACAAGCTCGCCAGCCGCAGCGGCCACCGCCAGTTTGCCGAAGCTGTAGAGATCAGCCTGTACTGTGGCACTTCCGCCGTCAATTTCCGGAGCGCGATACGGATCTTCCGGCCATTCACTGGAAACTGACGGACTGCCGTCCAGCAACTTCGCCAGTTCAAAATCGGTGAGCACTGCTCTGGCATCCTGATCGCTGATCAGCACTCGTGCCGGAGCCAGTTCGCGGAAGATCACGTCTGCTGTATGCAATGCCTGTAACCCAGTGGCGACGTCCAGCAACAATCGAGGCAGTTCGGCTGCAGGCCATGCACCGGATTCAAGTCGATCGGCGAGTGTCTTCTCGCCGACCCAGTCATCAATGACCCACCATCCCGCATCGCCCACAGCGGGAGTTGATGTCAGATTGTGAGCCACATGCGGATGCAATCCGACGCGAGCGCAGACTTCGGCGTGGCGTGAGAGCTTGTCCTGAATCTCGCTGCGAACTTTCGGTGACATCAGAGCGAAATGATAGAACTTACCGCGCCCTTGTCGGCTGACGGTATAGCGATGTTGCATGCGACACACGAAACAGTGCAGTCCGTTCGATGCGACCCGGCTCGGTTCCAGGCATTCCTGTGTCTCCCATTCCGTCGCACCGGCCATCGGACCGTTGACGATCGCTGGAGCCACATAGCCTTGATCACGCGGTGACAGGAGGTCAGTCACGTTGCATTTCAATTGTTTCGCAAGTCGATGTGCAGTGGCGGGATGGATCGCGTTTCCTCGAAATGCCGCCTTCGCCGTATTCGGTGCGACCTGCATCGCGCCAACCAACTGCGTTTGTGACAGCCCGAGATTGATTTGACGACGTCGGATGAGAAACGGATCGAGGTACACAAACGGTCCATCGTCTGTCGTCTGTTTTTGAATTGTCGCCATAAAAATTCCTGATCTGACGGAAAACTGATGAGAGACTGACGGCTACTTTTTGATCTGCTTCCCCTCGCACTGACCGCAGTAAGTCTCCGGTCCATATTCAGTATCCAGAGGAAAGGGAAGCCAGTCATGAACAGCGTGTTTTCAACGTTTCTCGATCGCCTCGCCGAACGCTTCACAGCGATTTTGGCGAGTGTGGTCAGTTCTCGAGTCGAAAGTCTGCGAGCAGAAGCTCAGGCCGAACAGCAAAGTCATTTCCCAATTTCCAAGGCCAGCAAGCCCGGCGCATTCATAAGCTCCAGTCGGCCCTCTGCGTCGATAATCATGATGCAATCCGCGCTCGCCTCGAGAACACTACGGTAGAGCAGCTCGCTATCCTTAAGCGTTTTCTCGGCG
>JBBQSE010000374.1:0-8899 GCA_038214195.1 Planctomycetales bacterium | reverse complement strand
TCGTTTGGTTCAGTGGACATCGAATCGGTGGAAAACAATTCGGGCAGTACTTCCGACAGGAGACCGGTCTCAAGCAGCAGCCGAAGAGCAGTTTCACGAGACGGACTGGCCAGCATGCGTCTCAATTCCTGCGCGATGCGTTCGGCACTGACCTGATTGAGTTGCTGCCGAAGCTGCCGAGCAGCCTCAGCGGTGGCTGAATCCAGCGCGAAGTTAAGCGTTGCGGCGAAACGCACGGCGCGCAGCATTCGCAGTTTATCTTCGGTGAAGCGTGCAACAGGATCGCCAATGGCGCGAACGACCCCGCGTGCCAGGTCTTCACGTCCGCCGACGTAGTCGATCAACCGCCCGTCCAGTGGGTCAATAAACATCCCGTTGATCGTAAAGTCGCGGCGTTGTGCATCTTCTTCCGGGCGACAAAAGTGGACGCTGGAAGGACGGCGACCATCGAGATATTCGCCTTCGCTGCGAAACGTGGCAACTTCAATCTGTCCGGCAGACTTCTGAGGACCAAGCACCATGACGACGCCAAAGCTGGCACCCACGGGCACGGTGCGGCGTTTGCCGAAGATCCGAATCACATCATCCGGCGTGGCGGTGCTTGCAACGTCATAGTCCTGAGGCGTCTTGCCCAGCAGCTGATCCCGCACGCAGCCGCCGGCCCAGAGCGCCTCGAAGCCTTCCCTTTGCAGTGTCCGCACGGTCTCTACGGCGAACTTTCGGCGAGGATCATCTGATTGTGCAGTCGGGGGAATCAAAGGATGTATCCGGCGCCTCTCCGGGCTGTTGATTTAATCCAGAATCGTGAGCGGCAAGGCGCTAGCCGCCGGTTCTTCCCATTGTTTTTCAAACAATCACCGGTGGCTAGCGCCTTGCCGCTCATTAAATCAACAGCCTGTCTCGCCTGAGGGCGTCAAACTATTTGAAGGAGAAGATGTCAGCAGTCGGAAGTTCAGCGATGGATTTCAGACCAAAGAGTTTGAGGAACTTTGTGGTCGTCACATACGAAACGTCGCTGCGTTTCTGACCGTTCCGCTGCAGTTCCACAAGTTGCAATCGCAGCAATTGACGAAGCAAAGCCATCGCGTTCGTTCGGTCGATCGATTCAATTTGTTCCTTTTCGACCGGTTGATTCCACGCGACAAACGCGAGAACCTCCAGGATTTCGGCCGACAGTTTGACGTCCCGCGGCCCAATGCCAAACGTCCGCGTGCTGACATCAAGAAACGCTTCGCGAAGTTCCAGTCGATAGCCACCTTCATGCAATCGAATTTCATACGGGCGGTTTTCCCGCTGGTACGACTGATTGAGCGAATCAACGAGCGACACGGCAATACGGCTATCAACGTCCTGACCAATCAGCGAAGCCAGGCGTCGCGCCGTCAAAGCCACATCACCGCCGACAAACACGGCCGCTTCAATCACTTCCCGAGGAGACACTCTGCGCAGGCCATCGACGAGGACGGCGTTTCCGGACGCTTCGGTTTCGGCCACTGTCGATTTTAGATCTTCCGCCAGTTGGGCACCGATCGAAAGACCACCCGAAACTGACTCGTCTTCGACACCGGCACCCGCCGCAGGTTCGCTCATGTCAACCAGCACCGAGCCAACCTGGCGTTCCGCCGCGTCGAGGGCTTCCAGAGCGTGACGGTATGCCAATTCGATGTCTTCGACTGCAAACTCCTCTTCAGGAAACTGCAGCGAATCGATTTCATCGTCTTCGTCAGGGAGGACATCCTCATTAGCCATGATGACCTCCCGTTTCGAGGCAAGCAGGGGTGCCGGAAAAAACTATTCGAAGTTTTCCTTGGAGAACGCGGACATCATCTTCCCTGCGAATCGCAGCAATCCAGTGTTACTATTGAACTCTCCAACCCACATTTCGTTTTGACCGGTCACGACAAATGAGAAGTCGTCTTCGGTCACGAGTGCGGCCAGAGCCCTTTCACGACGACGAGCATTTTCGCGACGCGTCTTTTCTTCTTCCGGTGTTAGGTTGCCCGTCTTTTCATTTTTTGCAATCGCTTCCAGACGCTTCGCCCAGGGCAGCAAATTGCCGTCAATTCGCAATGCGACAGCCGACGGCGCAGACGCGCCGACAGCGGAGATTGTCGATTTAAGTGTTGCCAATCCGTCTTTGCCGGAAGCCATCCAGACGTGCTGCGGGCCGATTCCAACATATAACGTCTTGTTGGTGCCGAAAATCCTGTCAAAGGCCTCGATCACGCCTTCCGCGATCTTGATGCGGTGGATTTCGATCTCACCGACCTTTTCAACATTCATCTGCACTTCATTGCCTTTACCCGCTTCCGCCAGCAACGGCAGCACGTCGTTCAAATCGACTGCCGTTGGGGACAGAAATGCCGCGACTGTCGTGAAATTGTCTTCCCCGTCCGGGATGGATTCCACAAAGCCGTTCAGATGGCCCGTGTTGATGCTGGACTCCAACACGCCGATAATTCCGGTGGTCAGTTTTCCAAATGCTGCTCTTTCAGCGGCCGTGCGATCTTTATTGCCAGCCAAACGCGCGTCGATATCGACTTTTGTTAGTGTCAGCAGTTCCACGAAGTGCTTCTTGCGCAACTCATCCAACGGATGGTTGACTCGCACGGACAAAGCGGATCCCTTTAGCCTCGCCAGACCGGCATACGCGTCGTCAAGTTCTTTGATTAGACCGATCGTTGTCGCCATCGCGGTCCCGGCGATTCCCGTGGCGGTCGATCTGATTTTCAGTTTGGGAGCACCTTTGACTGCTCGATCCAGCGACATTGTCACCAGCAGCTGATCTGCCTGCGACATGATGATTTCCGCTTCGTGATACAACTGTCGAGCGGTCGCATGCCGAAGATTAAATGTCGACGGCGATTCGTCCGGACGCTGCTTTATTTTTCCGAGATACTCATCGCGAATCGGCTTGAATGCACTGACTCGATGCGTGATGGCTTCAGCTGAAGTATCCGTATTCTTCAGTTCCGCAATCATGTTGTCATTGAGTTTTGCAGGCGTGAGAGCGGCCTTGATCACAATCTCTTTGATCTGTGGAAGCAGCGACTTGTCCGTTGTGATCAGGAAGTACGCATACCGCGCCCCGGCATCGATTCGCATCCAGCCGAATTCATCTGCGTCACTTTCGATCGAGTAGAGAGTTCGATCGGCCGGGTTCCGCATGATTCGATAGCCCAGGGAATCCAGGTTTTCCCGCAGCGATTTTGAGGGATCATCTCCGCCACCATCCAGCGGAGCACAAAGCAGATAACCCGCCGGATTGATTCCGGTCATCACCTGCAACTGAAATTCCCGCGTTTGATCAACACCAATGATGAAGGTGTCGATGTAGCCTTCAATATTCTCCCACTGTTTTTGCTCGACCGGCGTTGTCAAATCCAGCACGGACTTCATATCAGACTTGAGCAGGTTGAAGCCGGGATGCGCAACCGTGATGCGCGCGTCCGTCGATCCTTGTGCATGGGCCTCCGGCGGCGTGGCAAATGTCAACAGCAGGAGCGAAACAACATAAACGACAAGCTTCATTTCATCACCGAAAATGGGGTGAAAGATCTGGACACCCCGAATTCGAACCAAGCCCCATCGAAAGAATCTTCGTAAGGATGCAAAATCGAAGTCGGAATCAAGCTGAACAGACGCAAACTCATGCTGCCAGCGTTAGGTGCCTAAAGAAATATGGGACAGGATATTAACGTTCAGGAGCGGCGATCTCTTGCGAAACGATCCGCCCCAGAAGAATGGCGATTCTATCTGAACAGGACAAGACGGGTAAAGGCAACTTGCCGACTATTGGTGACCTGCGAGGACTGCGAATTCCTGGAACTGCAGACAATTCGGCCTAAACTGCGACATTCTCGGTTTCCGTAGCTGCCACAGTTTCACCAATGACCAGTGTCGCCGTTTGAACATGTCGGCGATATTTTGCTAAAAGGCTAGATGATTTTAAAGGGGTCAGACCCTTTCGGAAGCCAGATTGCCAGTGTTTTACCATTGATCACCGTCAGTAGAGGGTCTGACCCCTTTAAAATCCCCTAATTTCACGAGTTTTGAATGCCACGCGATTTTCTGAAAGGTGCTCAGGATTCTTATGACGTGATCGTGATTGGCAGTGGACTTGCCGGCCTGACGTCCGCCAACATTCTTGCGCGCCAGGGATACTCAGTACTGCTCCTGGAACATCATTATCAGCTCGGTGGCATGGCCTCCTGGTTTAAACGCTCGGGGGGGCATATTTTTGATATTTCCCTGCACGGTTTTCCTTACGGCATGATCAAAAGTTGCCGGAAGTACTGGTCACCGGAAATTGCAGCATCGATTGTCCCGCTCAAGGGCATCCGCTTTGAAAATCCGCAGTTCTCACTCCGCACAACATTCACCCGCGAAGACTTTACGCGGATCCTTGTCGAACGATTCGGCATTGCTGAGGAAACGGTGCAGCAGTTCTTTGATACCGCGCGGGGTATGAACTTCTTTGACGAACAGTCCAAAACCACCCGGGAACTGTTTGAACAGTTTTTCCCCGGTCGCGACGATGTCGTGCGACTGTTGATGGAACCCATCACGTACGCAAACGGTTCGACTCTGGAAGATCCCGCAATCACGTACGGGATTGTGTTTTCCAATTTCATGCAGAAAGGTGTCTACACATTTGAAGGCGGCACGGATGCGCTCGTCAACCGGATGAAAGAGGAATTGATTCGCAACGGCGTGGACATTCGCATTCGATGCCTTGTCGAAAAGATCGAAGTCTCGCAGGATCGCAAGGTGACCGGTGTTGTCGTGAACGGACGACGGATCGGTTGCCGGGCCGTCGTCTCCAATGCAAATATCCGATCAACGATCTTCGATCTTGTCGGTGAACAGAATTTTGATGCGAAATTCGTCGGCGAAGCGCGGGCCGTGCGTCTGAATAATAGTTCGTGTCAGGTCTACATGGCGCTGAAGCCCGGCGAAGCATTTGACGAAAGTTGCGGCGACCTGCTGTTCCATTCCGAACACACAGGTTTTGATATTGAGGCAATGCTGAGTCGTGATGTGAGCAGTCGCACGTTCAGCTTTTATTATCCGTCAACTCGTCCCGGCAGCGATCGCTGGCTCGTCGTATCTTCCACAAATGCAAACTACCGTGACTGGGCTGACCTGCCTGAAGAGGAATACGAAGCCGCCAAGAAAGATCTGATCGAATCAACGCTCGATTGCCTGGAAACCTACGTCCCTGACATCCGCCAGAAACTGGATCACGTAGAAGCGGCCACTCCGCGAACTTTCGAACACTACACGCGGCATCTGGCGGGGTCATCCTTTGGAACGAAGTTCGAAGGCTTGCAGGTCAGCCGCGACCTGCCTCAACAAGTATCAGGACTCTTCCACGCCGGCAGCGTCGGAATCATCATGTCCGGCTGGCTGGGCGCTGTGAACTATGGCGTAATAGTCAGCAATGATGTGGACAAATTGCTGACGTCGGCACCATTGGTCTAACGATCGCTCGACAAATCATGGTCGTAATTGCATCCGCCCCGATGCGTTAGCATCGAGCGGCTTGCTGTTCCCACTCTGCTCAGCGGGCGTCAAGGATCCCCATTTCCTGTCCGTTGACCGGATCCAGTCGGCGGACTTCGACGAGTTTCCAGTCACCTCGCTGCAGTTTCCACACAGTCTGCCAGCGAGTAAAGACGCGCGTGACCATGTCGCTGTGATTCAGCTTGAGTGTCCCGTTCGCGCGAAGATGAGCTTCGGCAGTTTGACCATCTTCGCGAAGTTTCACTTCAAGATCTTTGATGTGAAAATCTTTCGTCAGAGTAACCATGTCCAGCCCTTTTTGAGCCATCTCTTTCAGGCCTGGCGATTCGTCAGCGATACAGGCGTCGATGTTGGCCTGATTGCGATCTCGAAATCCGTCCAGCATCGTCTGTAACTGGCCTTCGACCTGCTCCGCCGGCGTGACGACGGCAGATTCCAGCACGTACAATCCCACTGCCGCCAGCACACAAGCGATGGCGACCGATCGGCCCTTGGGCGCTCCGGAGATCATTGCCACAACAGCCGTCCCGACGAGAATTAACAGCAGCGGCCATGGGTTTTCTGTGAACCAGGACATGAGAAACCTCCTTATCTGGAAACACGTTGTCGTTTTATGAAGGAAACGAGATCGCGTTCCATTTCGTCTGGCATTTTTCCAAATGCTTGCTGAAATTCCTCAATTCTTTCCGCTGCCGTCAGTCCAACCATCGGTTTGCGTCTGGAAACGCTTTCCAGAAACTTCTGCATCCCGGCTTTTTCTTCGCGGAGCAGAAAGTGCGTCAGCGCCCACGCTTTTGCATACGCTTCGCCCATTTGCGTAGCATCCAAAAAGGTGGAGTCCGATTCAATCAGGCCATTCATGCCGCCCGAAACTTGATTGCCCTCGACGAGTTTCAAAAAAGCTGGCTGAAAACGCGAATTCACAAGCCCCGGTCGACTCCACAGCATCGACGACCGGGACGACGTGGTTTCAAAATACATCGCGAGTCCTTCGGACAGCCACAGCGGATTGTCCGCCATGCGAATCTGCAGCCCGGAATTGAACGCCAGTTGATGAACGGCTTCATGCACAACTGTTGCCACCTGCAATGGCTTCTCCGCCAGCCGTTTGCGAATGCTCGCAGACAAGCGAATTGAACGGTCGCCTGTCAGATCCAGCAACAGTGTCTGATTGTTGGTGACCGAGAAATAACCGGGCGTGTCCTCAAATGATATCGTCGGATGCTGCTTTACTGCGAAGGCTTGAAACTCAGCAGGGCTGGCAAAAATGATGATCGGCAACTTGACCGGCGGTGTCATGACAACGACGTTCTGATCCTTCATGAATCGAAAGTATTGATCAAACACAAGTTCCAGCAGCTTAGCCGTATAGTCAACGTATTCCGCAGCGGAGTTGGAACAGATGACGTAATGTTCGGTCTCGGTAATCTCGAAACCGTCAGGCGCCTGCAACAACAGATCGGCTGCCAACTCTGCGGATGTAAATGGCAGGAACGGTTCCGCCGTTTCCTCCCGAGTTTGAATCTGACGAGCCGCAATCTGATGCAGCTTGCCATTCCGTTCTTCCAGTAGCGCCGCACTTCCTGGTAGTTCCGCCACGATACGACCCGAGACGACAGTGGGCGCAGTCTCATCACCAAAGGAAATCGTCCACATGGACTCCGGCAGTGGCACCGCATTGGTAGCGGCAGGTACCGTGGTTTCATCGGCATTGCATGAACACAGCCCGATCCCGACGAGACACAGGCCAGCGATCAGAAAACGGCGAAAAAACATGTCACGGAATGCCTATGAGACTCTGATCGGGAAAGTCGCCGAAAGTTCTGCGGCCACGTCCGCAGGAATGCGGATTTCAAAATCGTTGAAAGCGGAATGCCGCTGAATTTGTATGCGATTCAGGCTCGGAGAGCCAACCAGCCCGCTCTTTCGCCATGCTCCACGCGGTCATCCCGAGCATCACTCAACTCTCTTAACTTGTGCATGGATGCTTACGTCCGTCACCTGCCACCTACGCCACAACATCTTTTGCATAAAACGGAGACGGGATCTCCGGATACACGCGGTAGACGTGGCGGTAGACTTCTTCGGCGACAGATTCAACTTCCTGTTCTTCGTAATGATCGACCGGCAGGCCAGTGTCGTCGCTCCACAGGAAATCCTTGATCGCCAGACGAACGGCGTCGCGAGTCGATTCTTTGTCTCGCCAGTGATCGACTTTGAGTTTTTCGGCTTTCAGTGTCGCGAGTAACTGCACGGCGATGGCTTTGATCTTTTTGATTTCCCCCGCAGTCAGTTCCGGCTTTCGCAGCAAATCAAAGTGATCAACGCCATCGCCGTGCAAACTTCAGAAACGCCTCGAACGATTTCTCGATCGTCACTCGATCTTTTTCGCGGTTGTACACGGCGACGATGTCTTCGTAATGCCGCTGAAAATCGGTCCGCAGCGGATTCTGCATCAGCAGTCGCTGCAGCTTCTTTTCAATACCCTGTTTCAGATCCTGAGTGGTCGTGCGTTTCATAGGACTGGACGCGAACTCCTGACGCAGCCGTTCGAAGTCAATCTTGCTGATGTCGTAAACAACGGACGATTCTCCGACCGTCTGCGTCGTCGTTGTTATTGCCTCGTCCACAACCTTGTGAAGTTCGCGAATGATGCCCGAAATGTCGGCTCGCTCGGTTCCGCGTTGCAGCATCTTGTAGATCAGGTTGATGGCATCCCGTTCGGCCCGGAACGCATTGATTCCGCCCACGTTGATGCACGCTTTGAACTTCGCGAATACCTCACGACAAGTAATCTCAAACCGTTTGCGAGTTTCGTCGTTCTCGTTGGCCGCTTCCATGCAGGCGACGATCGCCGCGTTGCGAGGAAACCCGGTCAACTGCATCACGTCGTCCAGCGAAGCCCCGCGACCTTTCAGAAAGTCGCGAGCCATCAGGATCGCTTCCGCCAGTTCCTGCAGCAATTCTTCATCAGGCTTTGCTGGTTCTTTTTCGCCTCCGCCGTCGCTCCCATCTTCGCCACCCGCACCCGCAAACGTCGCCAGAGCTTTTCGCAGATGCTTCAGGATGCCGCAGTAATCAACGATCAGACCGTTGTTCTTACCTTCAGCCACCCGGTTTGCTCGGGTGATGGCCTGCATCAACGTATGAGCCTTCATCGGCTTGTCCAGATACAGCGTGGACAAACACGGCACGTCGAAACCCGTCAGCCACATGGCACAGACGATGGCAATCCGGAAGGGATGCTCTTCGGCCTTGAACGCTTCATCCAGATCCATACGTTGCTTATTGCGATATTCGGGCCGATTCCGCAGGGACTCGGGCAGATCGATGCCTTCCTTCATCAACCTGCGATGAGGCTCGATGTTCAGAT
>JBBQSE010000373.1:0-8908 GCA_038214195.1 Planctomycetales bacterium | reverse complement strand
GTTTCGCCTCCCGCAGAATTGGGTTGTGCGAGCGGCGATCAAGGTACACGACGATGCGGCGGCCGGCTTCAATTTCGATGGCACCAGACGTCTCAACAAACTTGCGATAGACGGCCTTCGGCTTGCTCAGATCGAAGCCATGAAGCTGATGCGCCAGCCAGCGATAGCAGCCGTTTGCAATCACCGTCAGCACAGTATCGAGATCCACATTCAGACGCACTTCGCTCGACAGACAATCCAGATGAAAAAAGTTTACGCTGCTCCCGAGCGCATCTTCAATTCCGTTCCGTCGCGCGTAGTTTATCACGAGATCCCGCGCCGTGACTTTGTCATTGTTGGACAGGAAGAGTGTCGGATGTTTGCGCCCCAGTCCGATCACCACGACCTGTCGAATCTGGCCATCGTATCCCGGCAGTTTGATGTGTTCATCAACGTACCGAATTTTTTGATGACGGCGTTTCGGAATGTCAATCACCGCATCATGCCATGCGGTCGCAGGCAGATTCTCGATCCGCTTCAGAATGTTGCTGCCACGACGACGAATCGTCACGAATGAAACATCCCTCTTCTGCGCGATCTGTGATAATTCTTCGTACGTCGTGAGCTTCGAATCGAAGTACAGCCATTGTGGATACTTGCCCATCAGCTTTCGCCAAAAATCCATGAAGCAGAGGATCTGACCTGACTGCTGCGAACGTGTCAAATTTGCGTTTGATGTGACTCAGGCGTTCCTTATCGAGCAACTTGAGCGTCAGCAAACTGAGCAGCGCGTTTGCAGACGGAATCATCTGCGTACCAGCGTATCCCGATGCATCCACCATTCGATCAAATCGCAACTCAGACAGCAGCGGCAGGAAGAGAAAGATTCCTGCGTGGCGAGTGATCAGTCGTCGGCCTCGTTCCAGGGAGAGTGCCTGAACATCGGCGACGGGAATTTCTACGTCTTCGTCATCTGAAATGCCCGGTGGTCGCCCACGCTGGACTTCCGAAAAAAGGGGAGTTCATCGCTGCTGTCCTGACAGCGGCAAAACTCACTGACCCAGTTGCGAATCGTTCCATAACTGACATCAAAACGTGATGCCACGTCCCGCATCGATTCCTCTTCAACAAACACAGATCGCAGTGCTTCGTACCGTCGATGATTGGTCTGCTGTGGTAGTAGAAAGCAGCTCGCTCGATTGTTCACGTCCATGTTTCCCTCCCTGTGAAATTGTCATCGATTTATTTCCTCCGGAAGGCCATATTATGACAATCAAATTTTGATGCCTCAAAACACAAAATCGCATTTTCACCCGGAAAACCCCTGCCCAAGCGCGATTTCGCCTTTTGTCGGTGCCGATTTTAGAAACAGCAAAATCCCTGATCCATACCGATAAATCGATGACAGATCCTTCCTGAAAAATTGGAATTTGCTGGTTTTTTTGAAGAAATAACCCCAAAGTTGTCATCGACTTTCGACCTGCGGAAATCGGCGTTGAACGCTTGGTATGCGGGCACGGGCGGCACGCAGCACTTGGTCTGGCCGTCGTTGTTCGGCGTTATTGATCCGGACTCGCCAATAGCGCAGGCTCAGTTTGCCGCTTTAGACAGCAACTGGGACGGAGACCCACAACCCGATTGGACGACCACACAAATTGACGAGACCGGCGTTGGTTTGGGAGCATTACTTACTGGCTCGGCGACGCGAGCCATAGCGCATGCTGATAACGTGGAAGCCAGGCACTTTTCAGCCATACCTGCGGCACCCGTTTATCCCTTCGTTGTCGGCCAGGCGGGGTTCTACCTGCGAACTCTGACGCCGATCCTCAAAATGGCGCGGGTATCAACCAGCGAAGATACCGTCGCCTCGGGAGTGCTGAGCGGTCTTGATCTACAGGGAGACGATTTAAGTTATACTATCACCGTCCAACCACAGCACGGTGCGCTGACGAATTTCAATCCGCAGACGGGCGCTTACGATTACGAACCGGCTAACAACTACTTCGGGACCGATTTCTTTAAGGCGTATGTCAGCGATGGTACGATCAGTTCTCTTGAACAGGTATTCACGATCACCGTCACCCCTGTTGGCGATACGCCGCAAGTGGCCAGCATCACGACTCTGGAAGACACGCTTAGCGGGGCCATCGTGATCAACCGCAACGCCAATGACGGCACCGAAGTGACGCACTTCAAGATCAGCGGGATCACCGGCGGCACGATGTTCCAGAGCAATGGCACAACGCCGATTAACAACGGCGACTACATCACGTTCGCGCAGGCTCAGGCCGGTGCGAAGTTCCTGCCGTCTGCCAACAGCAATGTTGCCGGACACTTCGACGTAGAGTCGTCGCAGGATGGCAGCATGGTCTCAGCCCAGAGCGGCAAGTCCACCAGCACGATCACGATCACGCCGGTCAATGAGGAGACGACCATCAGTCTTTCTGGAAACGATCTGCTGATCGAAGACACTGACGGAGGAACCAGGAACGACACACTGACCGTTTCCGTGAGTGGCGCGAATCTGATCATCACCGACCCGAACAACATTCTCTCGACGTTCGTCGCGGGTTCATCGGGGAACAACAGTCATATGGTCACAGTGCCTCTGTCGGCGTTTGTCGGCAGGATCATCGTGAACGCTCTGGGCGGAAACGACACGATCGTCATCGCCAGCAGTGTCACGCGGTCCGCCACGCTCAACGGCGGTGACGGCGACGATTCTCTGACTGGCGGAAGTGGCAACGACATTCTGGATGGCGGCCTTGGCAGTGATGTCCTGTTTGGCGGTCTGGGAGACGACTTCTACAGCTTTGGGACGGCGACCAGCGGCGAAGCTGATAGAGTTATAGAACTGCCAGGCGAGGGCGTGGACACGCTGAATTTCTCCTCGGTGACGACGGATGTGCTCATTGACCTCAGCGGCGCAGCGGTTCAGAGTGTGCATACCAATCGCATGCTGCAATTGAATTCTGGTGGGACGTTTGAAAACGTAAATGGTGGCTCCGGCAATGACAGGCTGGTCGGAAATTACCTCAACAATATCATTCGAGGCAATGCGGGCAATGATTACTTTTGGGGGGCTGCCGGAAGTGACGTGATGATTGGCGGTTTGGGAGACGACTTCTACAGCTTTGGGACTGCGGGAGGCAATGAAGCGGATAGCGTATTCGAGCTGCCTGGCGAGGGCACGGACACGTTGAATTTCTCGTCGCTGACGACGGAGGTGTCGATTTCCCTCAGTAGCACAGCTGTTCAGAGCGTGCATACCAATCGTACGCTGAAGCTGAATTCCGGATCGACGTTTGAAAACGTGAATGGTGGTTCCGGCAACGATACGCTGATCGGAAACGGACTGGCAAACAGACTGGTCGGCAGCGGCGGCAACGACATCCTGGTCGGGCTCGACGGCGATGACCGGCTTGAAGGCGGTTCGGGCCGCGATGTGCTCATTGGCGGACTCGGCCTGGACACACTGCTGGCAGGTGCCGACGATGACATTCTGATCGCTGGCCGCACAACGAGCGACACGAATATCGCGAGTCTTTTTGACATCCGAACAGAATGGATTACGGCGACGCCATACGCAACACGCGTCAATAATCTCCGATCCGGGGTCGGCGCGTCCGGTATCTCGCTCAAAGCCACCATCAACGTTTTGAACGACGGCGGAGAACACGACGTCCTGACTGGTAACGCCGGACAGGACTGGTATTTCCGGGCTCTGGATGATGTCATTACGGACTTAGTCGCCGGAGAAATGGTTGACGTGCTGTGATCATGTGGACAGTTTGGCGGACCGTGGCTTGCGCGGAATCTGATTTGAATGCTGCATTGCATACGAACAGGCCGGATCGAGTCCGATGCCAATGCCAGAATTGCTCAAACAGTGCTCGTTTTCTTTTTGCCGATTGCCCTACCGCATCAAATGCGGCCAAATGCTGCCATTTGTGAGGCGACGGTCAGCCTCCTCAAGTTCACCCAACAAATTGCCCTGGAGTGTCGTAACGACTGTTCAGGTACCGCGCTGCGCGGATTTTAGTGCTGAAAATACCAAGATTGAGAGACTTTCGAGTGTCCGGCGATGCCTCCCAGGATCCTGAAATATCCAAGCCCGAAGATGCCCCTAACACTGCTTCCGTGCGAGGGAGCGTGTTTTCCGACGAACGCGATCTTCCGGACGAGTTGCCCGAAGAGGAACCACTCACACCGGAAATGGTTGAAGAAGAAGCTGTCCGCGGGGACTTTATGCTCCGCTGGGCCGTCGTCTTTCTCGCCATTCTCATGGCATGCACGCAAATCAACGATACCCGGCCACTGGTGCTGATTCGTTCGGGCGACTACATGCGTTCTCACGGTCTGTTGCCACCCAGAACCGATACGCTGTCGTTAACGGCCGCCGGAAAACCGGCACCGAACGTCAGTTGGCTCTTTGATCATCTCATCAGTCTGTGCTGGTCAGCGGGCGGCGAAAAATCGCTGACGCTCCTCAAAGTCGCGATCGCCGGACTGCTCGGTTATCTGCTCACGCACATTTCCATTCCGGGGGTTCCGACCTGGTGGAACTCCGTCTGTGCGACGTTTGCGATTGTGGCATGTTCCTCAGATTTCGTCCCGCTGCCGGAACTCGTCACGATGCTGGGGATGACGATTACCATGCGCTGGCTCTACCAACATCGAATGGGGCTGGCGTCCGGCCTGCACTGGAAGTTGCCGCTGCTCATTGCCGTTTGGTGCAACTTCGATCCTCGCGCCTGGGTTGGGGCGCTGGTGATCTTGCTGTACATGGCCGGTTCGCTGATGGGAAATCGGATCGCGGCAAACGCGACAGATTCCCGGATAGGAACGGACGGCAAGCCGCTGGCGTTGATTGGAGTGCTCAGTTTCCTGGCACTGCTCATCAACCCGTTTCCTCTGAATTCGCTGACAGGTCCGCTGGCCGTATATTCCGTTGAGTATCCCGCGATGCAGGCGCAGCGTCGCGTGGATATTAGTTCTGCGGCCGTCTATTTCGACGGACGCGCCGACTACTATTCCGTGCTGAACCCCAGCGCGATTCGATTGTTTGATCATTCTCAAATCGCCGGACTGGCGTTGCTGCTGGTCGCGATTGTCGTCCTTGCGTTGGCACGATCCCGTCGCGACCTGGGGTTCCTGTTTGTTTTGGCGGGTGTCGGATTGCTCGCGATAATGGCGGCGCATGAATTGCCGGCTGCGGCGATCGTGGCTTGTGTTGTTGCCAGCATTTCCGCCCAGGACTGGTATCGCCGAACATTTAGCCAGGATTATACCCTCGATCCGAAGGTATTGTTATTTTCACGGGGAGGGCGTGCAGTCACTGTGCTTGCCATGGCCTGTCTGGGATTCCTGGTCGTCGCGTCTCGATTGCCAGGGGCAGCTCCGCTGGGGTGGGGGTTTGATGCCGAAACGCGGGTTACCATGGAGACGTTTGCCGCACAGATCAAAGATCTTGAGCCCGACGCCCGAATTCTGCATACGCGTCTGGAGCAGGGGGATTTGCTGATCTGGAACGGTCGCAAGAGTTTCATCGACAGTCGTATCCTGCCATTTGGAAGACCTGGTGATCCCACATCAGTATTTGGCAGGCATTCCACCATGCTGAACACGCTCTTTCATCCGGAACGTCCACCCGCAGACGCGGCTCAGGATAAGGCGAAAATGCAGCAGTATGAAGAGACCATGCAGAAGAACGTGCGGACTTCTGAGGAGACATTGAAGGAATTTCAGGTGACACACGCGATGTCACGTCTCGCGCCACCTGGGGAGCCGGACTATGATTCGATGTTGTATCTGGCGCAATCAAAGCAGTGGGTTCCGGTGAGTATTGAAGCGTCTGCCGCGATCCTGGAAAGAGTCAGTTCTTCGATGCCCGTCGAAGATCGAGCCAGACTAACACCGAACTGGACGAAGATGGCATTTCGCGACGCGGCGAGTGCTCCGCCAACGCGTCGTGAATTCGCACGAACGCCCAATTTCTACGAACATTACGTGTACCGCGTTCGACCGGCCACGGACGAGAATCTACGGATTGCCATGCATCAAACGACGATCGGCGGCATGGAACTCGGTTCCGTCGAGCAGGCGCTGTCCGCGATTGCCAATCTGCACCTTGCCATCCGATCCCTGAATAATTCGCTTTACGCGGATTCAAATGACGCGCGGCCATATCGACTGCTTGGCTCCGCTTACGCCCATCTTGGCGAATTGGAAGAGATGGTTGGCGGACCACAACTGGGCGATAGAATCAAACGCATTCGATACTTCGAAGCAGTCATGGCCTATCGGCAATCACTGGTAACGGAACCGAACAGCGAAGCGGCCTGGAGCGAATTGCTCAGGTTGTATCGTCGGCAAAATCGATTTGACCTCGCCGATGAAGCGATGGATCACTTTCTTCCGATGCTGGAAGCAAAGTTTATGGACTCTGACAATCCTGAAGTCCAGGCGTTTCTCGCAGAACAACGAACTCTGAAACGCGAGTACAGCGGCATGGTTCGTGCAAACGATGAAGCCCTCGCGAAGTTCCGTGAGCAACAGGCAAAGTTGCTTGAGAAAGAAGTCGTGCCGCAGAAAGAAGAAGAGCGCGTCAATCAGCTTGTCGAGCTGGCCACTCAACTCGACAATCAGGGTTTCGCCCTGAAAGCTCTGGAGTTGCTTGATGCTGAGCGGGAAGCGATTAGCCACAATCCGCTGGGTGTTGTGAGGCGTGGCAAGTTGATGCTTGAGGCCGGTCGACTTGAGGAAGCTCATCAATCGCTGGCGATGATGGCGGAACCAGCACGCAAAGATCCACAAATGATGATGGGCACTGAGTGGCAATTCCCGACCGCTATTTCCCAGCTGGCTATCGCGGATTTGACGTCCGCGTATGAAACGTGGTCGCTGCAGTTAAAGGACATTGATGTCCTGACCACGATGCAGGAACCTTACGCCGGATCGCTGTTTTCACTGCCGCTGGTCGCTGATGCCAATATTTTCGTGAACGCGCCAATTCCCGCATGGCCGCTGCAGCATCTCGAATCGTTGAAGCTCGGAATGGAAATCCTGCCCGCTTCACGGGCCGAGATCCAGTTTCTGATGGCGATGATTCGCCTGGAAGAAGCCAACCTGGAATCGGCGCGAGTCCTGTTGAAGTCGGTCATCGCCGAAGGCGGAGATTCCAGTTACCGCGGCCTCGCGATGGCCTATTTGATCATGCTCGACGAAGACGCGCAGGTCTTCCTGAACGATCATGCGTTTGACGCATGGGATCCGTATGACTTTCCGGGCGAACCCGTCACGGAGAGCCCCGCAGCAAATCCCAAAAATGTCAATCCGCTGTCACCGCGGAAGCCATAACTTTGACGGAGCGGCTGTGAAAAAATTGGGTCAGGCACCTCACAACCAAGCGAATCTCCGACGAAAACAGTAGCGAAGTTCGGAGCCAGACCCATTTTTTCACAGCCTCGGAGCGG
The DNA here is from genome assembly GCA_038214195.1 of Planctomycetales bacterium. Classification (GTDB taxonomy): domain Bacteria; phylum Planctomycetota; class Planctomycetia; order Planctomycetales; family Planctomycetaceae; genus SXXK01. The sequence goes on along the minus strand of JBBQSE010000373.1, from coordinate 1,454 downwards.
AGTTCTGTGAAAACCTGGAGCCAGCGCTCCGCAGCTGATTGAGTCACGACCTCTATTGACCGCTCGATGCTTACGCTGAAGCAGCTGTTGACTCACGATAATCGTCCAGCGCGCGAACTAGTAATGCAAGTTGTGACTTGAGATCTGAGATCAATGTGGCAATGTCTCGCAGCTCGCCCGATCGTCCCAGATCTTCGATGCGTTTCGCAAGCTCGGCGAGTGGTACGACGCCGAAGAATTGCAGGTCAGATTTCAGCGTGTGGGCTGCACGACACACCACTGGACTGTCTTTGGTCCATGCTGCCTGGTCCAGTTCCTTGATCAGTTTTGGGACTTCCACCAGAAAACAGTTGATGACGTCAGCAAGTACTTCGCGGTCGTCTTCAACGCGGCCCAGAACTGCGGCCCAGTCTACGACAAGCGAAGCAACTTCAGGTGCGGTGACAGTCGGAAAAAATGACGCAATTGCCTGATAAAGTTCGCGCTGGCGGATCGGCTTGGAGACGTAGCCGTCCATTCCGGATTCCATGCAGAGTTCACGATCTCCCTTCATCGCTCGGGCTGTCATGGCCACGATTGGAATATGTTGATCCGTCCTGTTCTCCAGCGCCCGGATGCATGCGGTCGCTTCAAATCCATCCATTTCCGGCATTTGCACGTCCATGAGCACGAGATCGAATGGCTGAGTCTCGTACGCACGCACTGCCTCACGCCCGTTATTGGCAACCGTCACCTGATGTCCCCACTTGCTAAGCAGCGCCATGGCAAGTTTTTGATTCATCGTGCCGTCTTCGGCCAGCAGAATACGCACAGGAGCAACGTACAATCCGGCGTCATCAGATTTCTCGGAAACACCACCACCCGATGTTGGCGTCTTGTCCGCAGACAACACGTTCTGGATGGCGGTTAGCATTTCTGAATGCTTTACCGGTTTGGTCAGGTACGCAGCCACATTGAGCCGATCGCTTCGCTCGGCCTCCGCAGCGTAGTCACCTGAACTTAGCACAATAACTGGCAATCGGGCATATGGGGGGTGCTCCCGCAGCTTTTCGATGAGCATGAAGCCATCCATGTCAGGCATGTGGATGTCGGTGATAAGCAGCGGAACGGGCGTGCCTGCGGCCGCGCGTTCGATGAGCAGCAGTAACGCTTCGAAGGCGGAAGCTGCCAGCAGCGGGTTCATGTGCCATGACCGAACCATTTCCTGCAGAATCCTGCGATTTGTCGAATTGTCGTCCACGATCAGGACGTCCAGATTGTTCAGCAGGGCCGGCTGCACATGGATGCCAGCAGACGACTTCGCCAGACTTCGTGGGAACCAGACGGAAAATGAAAACGTACTGCCGCGTCCGAGTTCGCTCTGCAGCGTGAGTTCCCCGCCCATTAGGGAGACAAGCCGTGAGGAGATCGCCAATCCCAGTCCTGTACCGCCAAAGCGGCGTGTCGTCGAACTG
>JBBQSE010000372.1:0-8911 GCA_038214195.1 Planctomycetales bacterium | reverse complement strand
TGAACACGCAAAGCCACCGACGGACAGAACGAACGCCATCGACGCCTGTGATTGAAGTCGAATTCAAGTAACATGGGACGCCATCAGAAAAGATGAGTGTTCGACCGATCGAATCACGCAGGAGAGTCAAACGAAATGAAATCCAACTGTCTGAGTCTCTTGATGCTGTGTGTTCTGGCCGAATTCGCGGTCGCCGACGAGCCGATCACATTGAAACTCTGGCCTGACGGACCACCGACTGCGCTGTTGCCGAAGTCCGAAGGCACGGAGAAGCTGATTGAGTCTTATGGAGGAGTTGGCCCGAATCGCATCACAGATGTCAGCGACCCGACAATCACCGTCTACCTGCCGGAAAAGCCGAACGGCACTTCGGTGATTGTCGCCCCCGGCGGTGGTTTCATGTTCTTGTCGTACGCTCATGAGGGGACTCAAGTCTGCGAATGGCTCAACTCATTGGGAGTCACCGCCGTGCTGCTGAAGTATCGCACGCCGACTCGCGACGAGAAAGAAATGTTCGAACTCCCTGTGCAGGACGCAGAGCGAGCCCTTGGTCTTGTGAGGAAGCACGCTGCCGAATGGAAACTCGATCCGACGCGAGTCGGCCTGTTGGGATTTTCGGCGGGAGCAAACCTGGCCGGCCACGTGGCATGGGATCGCGGGGCTCGGACCTATTCACAAGATCCGGAATTGAATGATCCACGCGGGCCGGACTTCCTCGTATTCATCTACGGCGGCGGTTTCCTCGACAAAGACGACAAGTCGAAGTTTCGTCCCGGATTCAGCATTCCCACCGATGCACCGCCGGTTTTCCTGCTGGTCGCTCACGACGACAGCGCGAACCCGATTGAGGCAGCAATGCTCTACTTGGAATACAAGAAGCGTGATCTGTCTGCCGAACTTCACATTTGTGCCAAGGGAGGCCACGGATTCGGTATGCGAAAAGACGGCAAACCGATCAACGAATGGCCGCAACGCTGCGCCGAATGGATGAAGAGCCTTGGCTTTCTCGACGCGAATTAAGTTCGACCGATCTCTGCTGATGACCACGGGGCCGTCCGGAACCGATCAATCCACCGATGGCGGCGAATCATGGTCGCCTGTGAGTCGCACCGGATTTCACACGCTGTCCTTCGTCTCTCCCTTCACGCTCCGGGCCGCTGGCTCCGAGGGACGAGTTGCCCGCTGGCGACATGACAGGCTGCTGCTATAGAATCCTGAACACGGGCCGCAGCACTCTCAGACCATGCGTTGCCAAACTGCTGAAACAGGAAAGTCATTGTCATGCGATATGTACTTCTTGCTCTCCTGATCCATTCGATGAATTGTGCTGCGGACGAACCATCCGCCAATCCCGCTATTCGGAAGCCCATCCCCGACCGGCTGGTAGTCCTCACATTCGATGATTCGGCCAAATCGCACTACACGATCGCTCGTCCGCTGCTCAAAGAGCACGGTTTCGGAGCCACCTTCTTTATTACCGAAGGATTTGACTTCAAAGAAAACAAGAAGGATTACATGACATGGGACGAGATCCGCGAGTTGCATGAGGATGGATTTGAAATCGGCAATCATACCCGTGACCATCTGGGAATCACCGACAAGACGGTCGATCGCCTTGCCGAACAACTGGATGGAATTGCCATGCAGTGCAAAGCACACGGAATTCCGGCTCCAGTCACCTTTGCCTGGCCGGGCAATGCGATGACTCCGGCTGCGTTTGATATTCTGAAGCAGCACGGGATTCAGTTTGCTCGGCGAGGCGGCGCACCCGAGTATCCGTATGACGAAGGACGAGGATTTGCGTTCGAGCCAGGCAGCGACCATCCCTTGATGTTGCCATCCGCCGGCGACGCACGACCAAAATGGACTCTGCACGACTTCATCCGTGCTGCCAAACAGGCTCGTGACGGTCACGTTGCCATTCTGCAGTTCCACGGTGTCCCGGATACCGCTCACGACTGGGTCAGCAGCAACCAGCAGAACTTCGAAGCCTACCTGAAGTACCTGAAACTCGAAAATTATCGAGTTATCGCGTTGCGGGATCTCCGGGACTACGTCAACACATCCATTGAGCCTTCAGACCACAACGCCATCATTGAAGCACGCAAGTTGCAGCTGAAGCGGAGTCCACCATGAAAAAAGGCATCACTCAGGAATCCAAAGAACTGCGTCGGCACTTGTTGTCGCACAACGGGCCGGATGTGGTGGACCGCATGCAGCAATCTGGCATGGCCGATCCGGTCGGCATGATCATTGAAATGACCGACGAAATCGGCAAGCAGTTGACCTACGCGGCTCTTGAGAAGCAAGGCATGCCCCGGCACGAGATTCCGGAACTTATTGCGTCCTACTGCAAGAACGCTATCCCGACATTCAAAGCCGTCGTCTCGTTTGAGACCGCCCTGAAGCTTCTGCCGCTGACCTCCGAAACCGCCGAACAAAACCTCAAAGGCCCAAGACGCGCCGGCACGCACTGGATCGTCATTGTCGGGGGCGGCGGCAACAGCTACGCGCAGGTTCCCATTGATCCTGCGTAACGCCATTTGAATGGGCCTGAGAGAAAGTTGGGCTGTCTCACAGTGCGGTGTTCTCGTGGCACTCTCCGGTGAAGTCATGAATCGACACGTATCGCTTCATCGAAATCGGAACATTTTGTCGAATGCCGACGCCATTGCCGTCCGCTCTTTGCATTAACCTGGATCACAATCAGGCCCGCGATGAGGGGCGTAGCCTCCGAGAAATGTACTTTCTGCATCTGTTTTGTCGGTTTTTGATACTCCCCTATTGGGCAGGTTTGGTAATCCCCATTGTCATGGCTATCTTGGAGTGTCCTCTGGACTTTCGTCCGAAGGAACCTGAATGTCACCGAAGGCCGGGCAGCCATAACCATGATTCGTCGTCCAGAAGTTGGGGAACTGGTACATGTTCGTTCCAGACAATGGGTTGTCAACGACCGAAAAACCAGCACTTTGCCGACGGAAGCACTGAAGGCCGACTTTTCCGGGCCGCAGAATCTGATCAGTCTGGCATCTGTCGAAGACGACGGTCTTGGCGAAGAATTGCAGGTCATCTGGGAAGTTGAACCAGGGGCGAGGGTCATCGAGAAAGTGGCCATGCCGGAGCCGACGGGGTTCGACAAGCCGGAAAAGCTGGATGCATTCCTTGACGCTGTTCGCTGGGGCGCATCGTCAACGGCGGATGTGAAGAATATTCAGGCTCCGTTTCGTAGTGGAATCGAGATTGAAGATTATCAGCTTGATCCCGTGGTGCGTGCCATTCAGATGCCTCGTGTGAACCTGCTGATCGCAGATGACGTAGGGCTGGGCAAGACCATTGAAGCAGGCATGGTGGCTCTGGAACTGATGCTGCGGCATCGAGCCCGCAAGATTCTGATTGTGGTGCCGTCGTCGCTGCAGATTCAGTGGCGCGATCAGATGCGCGACAAATTCGGTCTGGAATTTCGCATCGTCGATTCCAGCCTGATGAAAGATCTGCGACGCAGTCGGGGCATTCATGCGAATCCGTGGAGTCACTTTCCACGCCTGATCACAAGCATCGATTTCCTAAAACGTGAACGTCCGCTGCGACTGTTTCGAGAAACACTGCCTGCACCCGGCGAGTCCATCTATCCTCGCAAGTACGATCTGCTGATTGCCGATGAAGTTCACAACTGTGCTCCGTCGGGACGAGGCAACTATGCGACGGATTCACTTCGCACTCAGGCACTGCGAGAACTGGCACCGCACTTTGAACACAAGCTGTTCCTGACAGCGACGCCTCACAACGGATACAGCGAAAGCTTTCGAGCCCTGTTGGAACTGCTCGACAATCAGCGATTTTCTGTCGCTGCCGATCCGGATCGGAAACAACTCGAAGCCGTCATGGTGCGCAGACTGAAGACTGATCCCGGCTTTGCGACAAAATGGGACGGCAGTCCGCGATTTGCCCCGCGCGTTCTGGAACCGATCGAAGTTCCGTACACAGATGATGAACAGCAGCTTCACGCGGCACTGAAAGAGTACACGAAGTCACGATCACAACGAGCGACCAGCCAGGCCGAACGGTTTGCGACCGAGTTTGTCCTAAAGACTTTGAAGAAGCGACTGTTCTCCTGTCCGGCAGCGTTTCTGACCACGCTGGAGCAGCATGTGCGCTCACTCGCCACCGCTCAGAAGAAAGCCGTCGATAAGCCCAGCGCGAAATATCTGCAGCGTGAATTCGATCGCATGGACGAAGATTATGCCGACGACACGGAATACGAAGAAGCCACAACAGAAGCTCTGACATCTGCAACACGCCTGTTCGCTGATCCGACAGAGCAGGAACGGGCGCTGCTGAAGCAAATGAAAACCTTGGCCGAAGCAGGCAAGGCACAGCGGGATTCGAAAGTACGTCAGTTGATTGCCTGGCTGAAAGAACATCTGAAGCCGAAAGGCAAATGGACGAACGAACGAGTCATCATCTTCACAGAATACCGAGCCACCCAGAACTGGCTGCAGGAAGTCATGGCGACCGAAGGATTCGCTGGTGACGACCGTCTGCTCACAATGTACGGCGGCATGGACAGTGATCAACGTGAAGCGGTGAAGGCTGCGTTTCAGACTTCGCCGGAACACAGCAAAGTTCGCATCCTGCTGGCGACCGATGCCGCTTCTGAAGGTCTGGACTTTCAGAATTTCTGTTCAAAGCTGATTCACTACGAGATCCCCTGGAATCCGAATCGTATGGAGCAGCGAAACGGACGTGTGGACCGGCACGGTCAGAAGGCGGACAAAGTGATGGTGTATCACTTCGTCGGTCAGGGCTGGAACAAAGGCGGCTCCAGCGACGTTCGAGGAGCCAGCGACCTGGCGGGCGACCTTGAGTTCCTGATGCGTGTCGCGTTGAAGATTGAAACCATTCGGGAAGATCTCGGCAAAGTCGGCCCCGTGCTGGCTCAGCAGGTGGAAGAAGCCATGCTGGGACATCGCACGACGCTGCAACTGGAAGATGCGGAACGAGCGGCTCAGCCGATTCGCAAGATGCTGAAGTTTGAACGGGATCTTCGTAAGCAGGTGAAGCAATTGATGGATCAGTACATGGAGACGCGCCGTGAACTGAATCTGTCACCGGAGAACATTCAGAAGGTCGTCCAGATCGCGCTAGATCTTGCTGGACAGCCTGGCTTAATTCCGGACAAGGCTGAAGGCGACCGACCCTGCTTCAGGCTTCCTGCGTTGCGAGGAAGCTGGGCGGCGTGTGCTGAGGGTCTGCAGCATCCGTACACACAGGAGATTCGACCGGTTTCGTTTGATGATCAAGTGACCCGCGATCACGATGACGTTGTTCTGGTACATCTGAATCATCGACTGCCGCAGATGTGTCTGCGATTGTTGCGAGCGGAAGTCTGGGCGGACAAAAGTCGTTCGAAGCTGCAACGTGTGACAGCGCGAGTTATCCCGAACAACATTATCGAAAGCCCGGCAGTTGTTGCGTACGCTCGACTGGTCGTCATCGGCGGCGACAGCGTGCGTCTGCATGAAGAGATCATTTCCGCTGGCGGAGCGATTCAACACGGCAAATGGAGCGGTCGCTTACCGGAGACTCGATTGAACGAAGCCCTCGCCGCGATCACGGATGAAATGCCCTCCGAGAAAGTTCAGGAGACTCTGCTTGCAATCTATCCGCAGTTGACCGGACAACTTGGCCAGTCGCTTGAAGCACGGATGAAAGAGCGCAAGGCAGCGATATATCGCACACTGACTGCGCGGGCCGAAAAGGAAACGAAGGATATCACTGCGATTCTGACGGAACTGAAAGCCGCGATTGAAAAGGAACTGAACGATCCTGAATACCGTCAGCTGGAGCTGTTCAGCGATCCGGAAAAGGAGCAGTTCGAACGCAACAAGGATGCCCTGCGAACTCGCGTGAAGGAGATTCCTCAGGAAATTGAACACGAAGTGGAATCAATTAGATCACGGTTCGCAGATCCGCAGGTGAGGCTGTTTCCGGTGGCGGTGACGATTTTGGTGCCTAAGAAGTTATCGAAAGAGTGAGGAAGATTGCTATGTCGGAAAAACCCTGGGCCTCAGGCCCTCGTGAAATTGTCGAGCATGGAGTCGCCCTACTTCAAACTGACTCGGATGCAAATCGGCGAATTGCGTTTCTCTCTATAGACAATGCCGTTGAGTTAATTGCCAAGACTTTTCTTGGCTTACCCAAGACCATTTCAAAGATATCAATCACGAGAGCGCAGCAGGAAGAATGCGCGGGCAGTTTCCCAAAGCTATTTGAAACACTTGACCGAGTCGCCGGAGATCGAATGGCCGGAATCAACGTGGGGGTTATTGAATGGTATCACCGCTTGCGAAATCAGCTTTACCACAATGGAAACGGGTTGACCGTTGAAAGAGAAAAAGTGGAAACATATACCGGGATTGCGATTCGACTGTATGAAACACTTTTCGAAGACAAATTGAACTTAAAAAAAGCTGACCGTGCTGAGCTGATCGCCAACTATCTTGGCGCGATCGACAGGCTCCAGCGAATCCTGAACCGCTGGTTCAATGAATTTGATGGTTCTGTAATGGCGAATGTTCGGACACCGCTGCAACTGGCGAAGAAAAAGGTTATCGATCGTGAGACGGCCATTAGAATCAAAGAACTTCGTGACCTTGGCGAAAATCTGATCCATGGGGATATCAATGACCCATCGCCTGATTTGTCCGAAGATCATTTCCTGCTTGCGCAGCGACTTGCTGAGACACTTGAAAACAGACTAAAGGATCGAGGGAGTCGTGACTCGCGGCCGTCATCACGCTGAATCGATTTTGTTCATTCCGGTTTTGCCGCCATTTTATGATTGCTGGTGATGGCTGCAGTCTTTTCGCCAATGAAATTATTCTCGGTGGCAGTACCATTTTTGGTGCCTCAAAATCTTTCATGACAGACGTCAAAATGATGGATGATTCAATCGTTCGCAATCTACTTTGTGATGCCGATATCGAACTTTGGTCCCGGTACAAGGCGGCTATTGCCAACGCGAACGGGATGGCATCCACCGGTAAGGGATTGCTATTTCCGTCGTATTCTAACGGCACGATTCGGGTTAGTGAAAAAGAAGCCCGACAACTGGTCATCGAGCAACTTCAAATGCACTCCGTTCGCTATTCGGTCGAAACTCCGACGGTGAAGAAGTATTGCTTCACAGGATTGACACCCAGAAGTGCCATTACAGATTTGACGATCTATTCCGAAGGCTTCCAGAAACTCTTTAATGTTGAGTTCAAAGCGGGTGGCCGTTCGCTTGCCCAATTCGATGTGAAGAGTATTACCAAAGATCTGGAGAAACTGGCCCTTGAAGACGTCAATGGAATTTGGTTTCACACGTTGGAGAACGGAACTGAAACGAATGTTGTTTCCCTATGGCAAACGATGCTTCGGGAGTTGAATTCCGTGCTAGCAAAGACGAAGGATCAGCGAACGTCAAAATCGCTGCTGATACATATCAGTGTCCTTTCTTCAGGATGCTCGGTGAGCAAATTGTTTCAGATTTTGGCTGACGATACAGCACTTGTCGATGCAAGTTCGCCAGTGTTGTCGGAGCAGAATCATGTGGATGGTGGCTGGAAGATTCATCGACAGCCATCAGGATGACACTTTCATGTATCTGTTCTCATTGTGCTAAGCCATTGCTCTCTGCTGACCGGAGTGTGCCCAGATGATTCGCGATGTGTTTGTCGGTATTGATGTCGCTTTTGCAAAATCGAAACGGCTGCCGATTTCGGTGTGTGTCATGCAAGGAACTGAGCTAAAACCAATTCTGTTACGAACTGGCTTCGACAAGCCTCCAGCAGGCGCAGGAAACAGATTGGCGCTTCAGTTGGACGTGCGACAAGCATTTGCTGATGCGGTCGGTCATTGGTTACAGAAGTTGGAGAACGACATGAGGTTGAAGATCCAGCGAATTGCAATTGATGCGCCCAGCGACTACTGCACCCATGGGCTGACGCGACGACTCTGCGAACAGGCGCTGGACAGTTCGGGAATCAGTTGCTTCGCCACCCCCACGAAGGATCAATTCGAAGCGAAAATTCGTGTCAGTCATAGTCATCTGATGGCAGGTGGCAAAGAAGCAAACATGCCAAATGCAAATCAGATCTGGATGCTCGTCGGATTTGAGTTGTTCAGCCGACTCAGTCATGCTGGATTTACTTGCATCGAGACTTATCCACAGGCCATCGTGCGGGCATTGAATGCACATTCCAGCCACAAATCCACCGAAGATGGATTCACTGGGCAGTTGAAGCGTGCGGCATTGGCGACTGGATATTCGTCAAGCTCTGCTCTCCAAAGTGATTTGGATTTAATGGGGTTTGGTTCACGTCACGACAAACTGGATGCATTTCTCTCGGCGTGGGTCGCAAGTCTTCCGCCGGACCAGGAAAAGGTCTTTGGCTCCCGTCCGAATGACGCGATCGTTGTGCCAAACATCGCTAAGATTGAAATGACAAGCGTTCAACAGGAAGAATCAAACTAATCAATGTCCATCGCACGTCATCACGCTGAATGGTTATCACTCGTCCCGGTGTCCGGGCCGTTCTTGAGTTTGCCGGTACTTGTCAAAGCGTTTCCGCAGGGGCTGGATGCGCATGAGCCGGAGCACGTACAGGCGCTGCGGATGGCGTTTGAGGATTGGAACGAGGGAACCGTGGGAGGTGCGAGTGGTCAGGGGCGAGGGGCGAAAAAATCGCAGGGAGATCCACATGCGGCGCAGCGGGCTTGGATTCGGTTTGTGCTGACACGGACGCTGGACTTTGATCCAGAACTACTGCTCGAAGGCCAGGCGATTCCGCAGACGCTGCAGGCGGAGATGCCGGAGCATCATGAATGGCTGCGACCGAATATTGTGCTGAATGATCCGACGACCAAC
>JBBQSE010000371.1:0-8926 GCA_038214195.1 Planctomycetales bacterium | reverse complement strand
CGTGAACAGCGTGATCAAAATTCTTTCCCACGACATTCTACAAGATTCCAACACCATCGCAAAAAATTTACTAAAACAATCGACGTCCCTCAGGGTTCGTGTTCGGATGGTACGTGAACCTGGGGCGGCGTTCATCCGCATTCGCGGATTCTCTTGCCCCAGGCTGATTTGTGCGAGCCTTTCAGGCTCAATCACAGCATCTATCAAATATAACTCGTTTGTGGTACGAGCCTGACCGCGCACTTCATTTCGCCAAGAACCCAACCTCTTCCAGGTCGCGGAGTGCCGCTCTGGGCCACCGAATCGACTTCAGTGTCGAGGTGCTCATGCGGACTTCGCGGACTTGCTTAGCACACGGCGAATTCGGGCCTTGGCCTGCTGGTGGCTGACCGTCGGGCCACTGCTGCGCTCAGGCCTCTCCGAAAAACGCAAATTGCGGCAGCTTGCCGAGTTGGAGCGGGACATTTCACCTCGCCGCCGTTAGAGCCTCGAATTGGCCCTGCACGGAAAACATGAGAGAATTCGTTTTCCGCAGAAGACTCCACTCATCCGGCGAGCAAGTTGTCGATTTAATACCAACCCGAAGCGCTAGCGAGGCTTTTCGCGTTAAGAACATTGGCGAAATGTTTCCTCGCTGGCGCTTCGGGTTAGTAAAAGACACTAAATCGATAGTCGGCGAGCGGGGGACGCCAATCCGCTGATTGCGATTCCGGAAGTTCACGGTGATCGCTGTTGTCTTGCTCGGGCATCAAATCGCGGAACAGAAAATCAGAATCGCAAAAACCGGAGACTGACGTCTCGCGGCTCGCCGTTTTACGTGTCTAAATCGTGGCTGCAGCTGCGCGGGATGGAGTTGTGGGTGTCCAGGTCACGATCCCGACTCATACGCAATCGATCTGCTTCGCCAGTCGAAGACTACGATTCAATCTGATTGTGTGATGCCGATTTCTCGATGTCACAGAACATGGAGAGTTTCCGCTGGTCAAAGTGTGGTCGCCTCCGTCACAATAATGGTCCCGCTGAGAGATCGTTCACCTTCGCCGCTTTGCTTCTGATTGCCTGCCTGTGTGAGTCGCCATGTTGTTTCATTGTCTGAAAACAGGAATTGTCACCTGTTGGCTGATGTGTCAGTCGTTCGGTGTTGCTGTGTCGGCTCAGCAGGAGCTTCGCCCTCCCGTTCAGGAGGTATCGAATGACCAGGAGGCAGCTCCGCCGTCGTTTCGCAACGAAGTGATGGCGGTGCTGGCGAAGTCGGGGTGTAGCCTGGGAACGTGTCACGGGAATCAAAATGGCAAAGGCGGGCTGAAGTTGTCTCTGCGTGGGCAGGATCCTGGAGCAGATTTTGAAACACTGACGAGGCAACTGGGCTCGCGACGGGCGAACGTGATGATTCCGGAAGAAAGCCTGCTGCTCCGCAAGCCATCGATGGAAGTGCCGCACGAAGGAGGACGACGATTTACGCCGGACGATTCTGAATATCAGATCCTGCGAAACTGGATTGCGGCTGGAATGCCGGCAGACCCGAAATCGGCCCCGCGACTGGTTCGCCTTGATGTCACGCCGTCCTTTATCACGCTCCGCGAGCCGCAGCATTCGACGCCGTTAAGAGCTACTGCGGTCTTTTCAGATGGTGCGGAGCGAGATGTGACTCGACTGGCCGTGCTGGAGTCGTCCGATGCGGCCGTGCGGATTTCAACAGATGGCGTCGTCGAATTCGCGGAGTCCGACGTGTCGCGTCAAACGTCCGTGACTGTTCGGTATCTCCACCTGCAGACAACGGCGCGCGTTGAGTTTGTTCCGGATCGGCCCGGGTTTGAGTTCAGGGCTCCGGAACCGAATAACGTTATCGACGAACTCGTCTTCGCACAGTTGCAAAGGTTGCAGATCAATCCTGCGGATGTCTGCGACGACACGACATTTTTGCGGCGTGTTTATGAGGACGTGACAGGTCGGCTTCCAACGGTTTCTCAGGCGCGCGAGTTTCTGGAATCGACCGACGCGAACAAACGCGGCAGCCTGATCGACCGGCTGCTGGCGTCTCCCGAGTTCGTGGACTTTCAGGCTTTGCGCTGGGCGGATCTGTTGCGAGTGGAAGACAAGACGCTGGACTCGAAGGGCGTGGAAGTTTTCTATCACTGGATTCATGCCAGCATCGCTGCGGACAAACCGCTAAACGAATTCGCGGCGGAAATCATCGCCGCGCGAGGCAGCACGTATTCGGAACCACCCGCCAACTTCTACCGCGCGCTGCGGACGCCGGAAGAGCGATCCGAATCCGCGGCGCAAGTGTTTCTTGGTGTCCGGCTGCAGTGTGCGAAGTGCCACAATCATCCGTTCGATCGCTGGACGCAGGATGATTACTACGGCTGGACGAATTTCTTCGCGCGGGTTGACTACAAAATTATCGAGAACAAACGTCGTGACGAAAACGACAAGCACGAATTCGACGGCGAACAAATTGTCTTCATGAAGGACGAAGGCAATGTGAAGAACCCGACAACGGGTCAGACGGCTGGGTTGCGATTCCTGGGCGACACGGGTGCTCCGGAAGAGAAGGATAAATCTGCTGATCGGCTTCAAAGACTCGCCAAATGGCTGGGAGCACCCGACAACCGTCGCTTTGCAGCGACGCAGGCGAATCGTGTATGGTTTCAGTTGCTGGGTCAGGGGATCGTCGATCCGATCGACGATTTTCGCGCCACGAATCCGCCGTCGAATCCAGAACTTCTCGATGCGATCACGCGGGAATTTGTTTTGGGCGGCTACCGTGTTCGTGAGTTGATGAGGTTGATTCTGAATTCGAAGACATACCAGTTGTCGTCGGAATCCAACGAGACCAACGCCTTCGATGCCACATCCTTTTCGCACACGATTCCGCGCCGCCTGACAGCGGAACAGACGCTGGACGCGATAACACAGACACTGGATATCTCCACCAAATTCGGCGGCAATCCGGAAGGTGTTCGAGCAGTCCAGCTGGCGGGAGTGCGAAACGGCGGCCACCGTTACAGTCGCCCGGAATCCGGCGACAAGTTTCTGGCACTGTTTGGTAAACCCAGTCGGCTGCAGACGTGTGAGTGTGAACGCACGGGCGAAACCACGCTGGCTCAAACAATGGAAATGGTGAGCGGCGAATTGATCACGGAGCTGCTCAAGAGCCGTGATAACCGGGTTACCGCTTCTGTCCAGTCCAGTGAGACAACGGAGCAGTTTATCGACAACCTTTGGTGGTCAGCGCTCAGCCGTCCGCCGACGGAAGTGGAATCCAAATCGATGCTGGAATACGTCGGTCGAGGTCGGGATCCAGTATCAGCCAGGCAGGACATCGCGTGGGCCGTGTTGAATTCGAACGAATTTCTGTTGAGACGATAATGGGCGTTGTTGTCTGCCCGAAAGGCGACACTTACGCGACTTCATACGAGAATCACAGGGGATGCGAGAACTTTGAAGCACAGCCGCTTTTTGTGCATTTTTCGCAAAATGTGTTGCTGAATTGAAATAGCGCAGCGTATTCTAAGCATCCGTGGTGGTTTTGAGCGTCCATTCGGAGTTTTACTCCTCAGCTGTCGAACCTCTTTGCCTGTGAATTGCTGGCCTATTGTGGCTCTCGCCGACTTAAATCCTGTAAAAACAGCAACTGACGTTCAGCGTTTCAGCACGTTGACGCGCGGGCTTTTGTGGGTTGCTGTTTGCCTGCTCACTGCCGTTTGGACTTCAGACGCCTCCGCTTCCTGCGGTCATTATCTGTATCGCAATGGCAAGCCGGTCAGTGATGCTGCCACACACATGCAGGCTGCAGACTCCTCAACGAATTCAGAAAACGCAGCACAAAACGCTCCGCACGAACTTCCTGTTCACCGTTGCAGTGGCCCGAATTGTTCGGAAAATCCAACGCCACTTGCACCAGTGCCTGCGGCCCCTGTGCATTTGATTCGGGGCTTTGATCAGATGGCGATCCTGGAATCTCTTACCAAGCCACCGGTGACTCGGGATGCCATTGAAATCCCTGAGTCCGAACGAGGTGCCCGCTTTGAGCCCTCGACTATCTTCCGTCCGCCAGCCGCTTAGTCGTCGTTCGCTCCGCGAACGAATCGTCGCGCGCTACTCATCCGGGACGTTCCGTTATCCTCAGCCGTTTGCATTGCACAACTTCGTAGTGCAATTTCGTGTCAGCCAACAAAGTCAACTCGTTGGCAAGTGACGCAAACGTTTGTGGTAAGCAAGAACTTCCCTCGCGCCTGAGTCTGCCGTTTCCCTGCAGTTCAACGCTCTTGCGGCGACATATCAACCCGCCGACCTGACCGTGATCCACTTCGATCACATTCCTTCACGCTGCGGCGTGGACGTTCAGTTTTGATTGTCAATTTTCCCGTCGCGATCGCGCCGGGGTCTCTTTTGCTGATGGTCTTTATCTTCCATTCTTCTGTGTTAAAGGAACATCCCATGAAACTTCTGAATTGCAAATCGCGAGGATTTACCCTCATCGAACTGCTGGTCGTCATCGCGATTATCGCGATCCTGATTTCCCTCCTGCTGCCAGCTGTTCAGCAGGCGCGTGAGGCCGCTCGTCGGACTCAGTGCAAGAACAATCTCAAACAGCTGGGACTGGCCATGCACAATTACCACGACGTGCATGGGTGCATTCCGATCGCGGATGTGAATGGATCAAGCAACCCCGTTTCGGCCCATGCCCGCCTGCTGCCCTATATTGAACAGACTGCACTTTACAATCTGGTCGACTTTAATGTTCCTTACAACCATGTCAACAACACGATCCCACGAAATACGGAGTTGTCGGCATTCCGCTGCCCGTCCGATCCGACGACACTGCCAGCTTCCATTGGCGGGCGAAACAATTACTACTGGAACGCTGGTTCAGGAATTGTGATGTACACATCGGGGTTAACCAGCCAGCCTGACGCCAATGGAGTTATCTGGCACAATAAGAAATTCAGATTCGCCGACATCATTGATGGCCTGAGCAACACATCTGCGATGGCCGAAAAGATGACCGGAGACGGAAGCAATGCCGTTTCTTCGCTGAAAACCGATACATTCCAGCCGGGAACCTATCCCACTACTCCCGACGAGGCGCTGCAGCAGTGCAATGCCATCGATGTGACGGATCTGACGAAGCAGGGTTACTCCAACGTTGGCGGCCCATGGCTCCAGCAGTACCACTCAACCAACCAGTATAACCATGTTCTGCCGCCGAACGGTCGCTCGTGCATGTACCCTCCCGGGCGGATCGCAACGACGGCGAACAGCCAGCATATCGGTGGAGTCCATACGATGTTGTGCGACGGATCGGTCCGGTTCATTTCTGAAAACCTGGACATCGGCACATGGAGGAAACTTGGAAGTATCAATGGAGGCGAAGTGCTGGGCGAGTTCTGATTCCAGCATTGTTCGACGTGTTCAGGATCACTTTGCATCCTGATCGTGATCAATTCAACGTCAATCTCGGGTGAGGTTCGCTCTACCCGAGCGACGTTTGTTTTCCTCTTTTGAATGAGATCCGATTTATGCGTGCCTCTCGTGCCTCTCGTGCCACTCGCTGTGGCGCTGTGTTCGTGCTGTTACTGACAGGGATTTGCGGATGTTCGCAGGAATCGCCCAGTCTTCCTCTCGATGTGGATGTTGCCCGCACGTCTGTTCAAAAAGCGATGCAGGCCTGGGTGGATGGGAAGAAGCCGAATGATCTTCAGCCGGAGATCATCATGGGCGATCCCACCTGGATTCAGGGAGAAAAATTGGCGTCCTTCGAAATCCTGACAGAGGAAGAGACCTCGGATGGTTCGAATTTGCACATCTGTGTAAATCGCAAATTTGGAACTGATGGCGACGATGCCGAATCGAAAGTGACTTACATCGTTGGAACCTCGCCCAGGATCACAATTTTCCCGCAGTAGTTTAGATTTCTGCCATTTAATCAAAAGGTATTTCAATGCTCTCAAAAATTTGTGCTTTGTTTGTACTGGCAGGATGCTGGCTTGTTGTTTGCCAGGCCGATTCCCCGGTGAAAACTCCCCGACCTGTCCCCGCGACTCGACCTGAGATGAAAGAGTTGCTGGAAGACATGAAGAAGCGGCCGTATCGGATTCCGCTGCCAGAGCTTTCCGATAAAGAAAAAGAAGAACTGGGAGAGCGTAGAAATAATTACGAAGGCCGGCTGCGTTCCACTTACATTCCAGCTGCGGAAGGATCTGTCTTTGGTGGAGGACGTCCTCGAACGCCTAACGCGCCAACCGGAGCACCACCTGCCGGACCCGGCGCACCTCGCACGGATTTCACACGCAACGCCGACGAGAACATGGCGTTGAGCTATCAGTTCAAGACCATGCTGTTCTGGATCGTGTCGCGCACGAATAACTGTCAGTACTGTCTGGGACATCAGGAATGGAAACTGTCAGCAACAGGTATGAAAGACGATGCCATCGCCGCGCTGGATTCTGACTGGTCGGCTTACAGCAAAGAAGAACAGGCGGCATTCGCGTACGCCCGACTTCTGACGTACGAGCCTCATCGATTGTCCGATGCGGAACTTGATAAGGTCAAGCAATACTACACGCCGTCGCAGATTCTCGAAATGACCATGTCCGTGGCTGGAAACAATGCCATCAACCGGTGGAAAGAAGGAACCGGTATTCCTCAATCGAGCGGCAACACATTTACCGGTCGCGGTGGCCTCGGCGCAGCTCCGGCGGCGGACCACGCGGAGTCATTCACAACTCCCACGTCGGAAAAATTTCGGAAGTCGGTTTCTGTTGTCGCACCACTGGAAATCTTCCAGGGCAAGCCAAGCGGTCAGGGTCTCAGCACACGACCGGAGCCGGAATCTCGCGATGAAGTTACTACCCGGCTCGCGGAAGTCACTGCGCGAACAGCTCGACTGCCGCTGGTGGAAGACGCGGTTGCTCTGGCATGGCTTAAGGAATCCGGCCTGGATGGTCCGACCACCAACTGGATTCGCCTGCTTGCCAATTTTCCCAATGAAGGACGCGGGCGACTGCCAAGTCTGGTGTCTCGCGAAAGGCAGACGGGTGAACTGACGGAACTGCAAAAAGCTCAGATGAACTGGATCATCGCCAGGCAGGATCGAGCGTGGTACGCGGCCGGTCAGGCCCAGCGGAAACTGGTTGCACTGGGGCAAACTGAGGATCAGATATTTGCACTGGACAGTGACTGGAAAGACTCCAGCGAAGCGGATCAGTCACTCTTCACGTTTGCAAAACATCTTGCCGCCTCACCCATCGCATTGACAGACGAAGATGTCGCATTGGCGCTGAAGCTGACGAGTCCGGCTCATGTAGTCCAGACGATCAATCATGTCGCGAGCTGTGCTTACTTCGATCGAGTGACCGAAGCCGCTGGATTGCCATTGGAGAATTGATGACGCACAGGTCATTGAAATGTCAGTTCGCAGGAAATGTTAGTTTTGAAGCTACGTGAGGAATTTGTCGTATGACACACCGAGGTCCGTTTCGTTTTGGTCGCTTGCTTTTCCGCTGTGGTCGCACCGGTTACTCTCTTGCCGCTGTTCTTGTTTTTGTTCTCGTCTTGTCAGGAAATTCCCATGAAATCTTTGACGTACAAATCAAGAGGCTTCACGCTCATTGAGTTGCTTGTTGTCATCGCGATTATTGCTGTGCTGATCGGCCTTTTGCTGCCAGCCGTGCAACAGGCGCGCGAGGCGGCTCGCCGGACACAGTGCAAAAACAATTTGAAGCAGCTTGGCCTGGCGATGCACAATTATGAATCGGCTTTCGGTCGATTCCCCTCATCAGGCCAGGGACTGGGAAGTGGTCCTTTCGGACAGAATTTCGATCGGCAGTCGTTCTTTACACACATCCTGCCATTTATTGAACAGGCAAATATCACCAGCAAATTCGACTTCGGGTCCTACTACAATCAAACGGCACAAAACATGGCCGCGACAAAAATCAACATTCCGGGATACCTCTGCCCATCTGCGGTGCTGCGAAACGGCAACACGGACAGCCCGGGTTATGGCGGGATTGACTACGGTCCGACAATTCATACGAACATCAGTCCTGTCACAGGACTTCCGGACAGCACCACAATGGTTCATGGTGGCTTGCGCTGGGAGTATTCAAAAATCAGCCAGATCACGGACGGCCTGAGTACAACGATGGCACTTGGCGAAGACGTCGGTCGGAACGAAAACATGAAATCGCTGTACGACGATCCAGTCGTGGCAGGTTCAAAACGCGCCCATTGGCGGTGGGCGGAACCGGACAATGCGTTTGGTGTTTCGTTCACGCCAAATTTTCATCGCAATCCATGGGGCGGACCACCATCGTGTACGTGGGACAATATGAACTGCGGACCCAACGACGAATTATTCAGTTTTCACACCGGCGGCTGCCATGCACTTTTCTGCGATGGTCACGTGCAGTTTCTGTCAGACAGCATCGACTTTCGAGTCCTGCGCGCACTGGTGTCGGCTGCTGAGGGCGAAACGCTCGGAGAATTCTGATGAGACAATCGCCTTAGGGCTGCAATCATTTCTCGATGTATCATTGGGGAGCGGCGGATAATACTGAACTTATTCCGCAGCCGTCATGCCTGGCGACACGTCCAGCAAACCTGGGGCGTCTTCGCAGACAAAGGCAATTCCAAATTCGTGACCACACCGACCTCCGCATTCCAGAAGTTCAAGCCCAGGAAACGAGTGCCGTCTGCATAGTTCACGTTGCACGGGTCTTGCGGAAGAAGAAGTGCTCTCACGTAACGTAAGGCGACGCGGCGAGTTAGCTCAACTCGCGCAGAAGGAGACTCTGAAACATCGAGGAGCATCTCACCCTCTGTGTCATCGACCGGCATTGTGAAAAAAGCGACCTTTTCCAATTCGCCGGTTTCTTACCTTCCACGAATCGTTTTCGCGATCCGAAACGAAAGGTAC
>JBBQSE010000370.1:0-9011 GCA_038214195.1 Planctomycetales bacterium | reverse complement strand
AATTCCCGTCCTGCTGGCGTTGTGTCTCGCAAAGCCTGTGCTCACAGGATCTCGCTTGCTCGAAGGCGATTCGCCGGTGTCACTGGTTATACTGCTCGACACGAGCTATTCGATGGACGCTGTCGATCCGTCGGGCACGCGGTTTGACAGCGCCGTCGATGCGGCCTGTGCCATTGTCGGTGCAGCAAGTCGCGGTTCAGAGGTCGCTGTTATTCAAACCGGTGGCCGACCGACGCCGTTATTTGATCAGCCTGTATTTGATCCGGATGCCGTGATTCGCAAACTCAAACAGTCACAGGCTGGCTACGGTGCCAGCGACATGCAGGCATCGCTCGACGAAGCCATTGCAACCCTGTCCGGCATGTCCCACGCCAGACGAGAGCTGATCGTCATCAGTGATTTTCAGCCTGGCGACTGGGACGCCATCGGCTCCAGCGCGGCAGATTCGATCCGACGTCAGGTGGATGCCATGTCCATCAAGCCCGCACTGACTCTGCTGCCCATCGGTCAGCCGGTCAGCGGCAATGTGTCGGTTGAATCGCTCGAATTTCCTCGTCGCGCGCTGGGTGTTGGCCAGCAACTGGCCGTGCGAGCCAACGTGAGAAATCATGGCACAAACCCCATCGACAATGCCCGCGTGATCCTGCGAGTCGATGGCGTGGAATCATCTGTCTCACAAATCGCGCTAACCGCGAGCGGTACAACGCAGACGCTGTTTCCTTGCACATTCGACAAAGCCGGTTCTCATGTCATTGAAGCCGAAGTTGTGATCGATGACCCACTGGCCGATGACAATCGCTACGCCGCCGCTGTGACTATTTGGGACAGCATCAACGTCCTGCTGGTCGATGGCGATCCAAGTACTCAGCCACTGCAGAGCGAGACCGATTATCTGTCCATTGCGCTCACGCCGTTCACCTTTGGACGCTTGAGATTGGCCGATCTCGTGCAGACGCAGACGATTCAGGTAAACGACATCAACGAAGAACGCTTAAAAACTACTCGTGTTGTCGTGCTGGCCAATGTGTCGAAAATGGAAGCTGCTCAACTGACGGCGATCACCGCGTTTATTCAGGACGGCGGCGCGCTGCTGGTGTGTGCCGGAAACCGCATTGACCTGGACTGGTATCGCGAAAACATGTATGCAAATGGTGCCGGATTGCTGCCCTCGATATTTGGTGCCCCGAAAGGCAAGATCGACGAAACTGGCAAGAGTGCCCACATTGTCGCCCAGCACTTCGAACACCCGGCATTGGAGTTCTTTAACGAAGCCTCCAACGGTGATTTGTCCGGCGCTGAGATTCGGCGATGGCATGAACTGACCAACTTCGACACCAATCCTGGAGCCGTCATCGTCGCACGACTGGACAACGGGGATCCATTTCTTGTGGAACGCCGATTTGGCGAAGGTGTCGTCATGCAACTGGCGACCGCGTGCGATGCCGACTGGTCTGACCTGCCGCTGCGACCGTTCTTCGTGCCACTGATGCAACAACTTATCACGACGATGGCGTCAGGAATTCTGCCTCCCCGCAACATCACAACCGGCGAACCCGCCGTCGCCGTGTTCGCCAATGTCCCTTCTCCACCGGACTCGGCGGAGAAGGTGGCCGAAGGCCAGATGAAGGGGCCGGACGAATCGCTCACATTATCCGTCATCACACCCGACGGCTCGCGTCGCACGGTTCATACGTTGCCCCAGGGAAAAACGCAGGTGGCGAGATTCGACGGCACTCAGCGGCCCGGCGTCTATGCAATGTCCACAGGTTCGACGGAAACCCTCCACTTCGTCGCAGAAACCTCTCGCGACGAATCCGACCTGTCAGTCCTGAATGAACCTGGACTCGTATCGCTGTCGCAAAACATGGCATCGACGCTGATCAAATCATCGGCTGAGTATCTCGCCCAGGATCGACTGCGGCGACATGGTCAGGAAATCTGGAAGTACGTTCTTGCCGCACTGCTGGCGTTCATGTTCCTGGAACTCGTACTGCAACAGCGATTTGCGAGGGTCCGAACATGACCAGCCTACGTTTTGTCGGCGATGTCCCGTTATGGCTTGGCCTGTTGCTGGCGTTCATCGTCTGCGCGCTGTCGTGGTTGTATTACAGTCGCGAGAGTTTTGATTTGCCGCGACGTCTGAAGTGGTTTCTGCCGCTGCTGCGTTCGCTGGCGTTCTTCCTGGGCATCATGGTCCTTACGGGTCCTGTGCTGCATCATCGCACGATCATCGGTGAACTGGGGCGCGTCAAGATTTATCTCGACGCTTCCCGCAGCATGACGATGCAGGATCGGCACATGTCCATCGGCCGCAAACTGCTGATCGCCGAACAACTCGGCTGGATCACTGAAGGACATGTCGATGCAACGCTCCTGAAGCTTGCAGATGAACTCGCCGATACGCGACGCGAATTAGCTGACTCGATGGCAACCGATCAGACGGGTGTTAGAAGCCCGGCTTTTTCAAAAAGCCGGGCTTCTGCCGCGTTCCTCGCCCGACTGAAATCACTCCAACCACAGTTGCCAATCACCATCGCCGAACGATTGACCGCCGAACTCTTGCAGCCGCTGGACGCACTGGTCGCGACACAGGACGGTACTGACAGCAACAACGAAGCCGCCGTCACGCAGTTGACCGCCCTGGCTCAGGTCTGCGAATCCATTGAAACGGACATTCGCAAATCCTTTGACAATTCCATCACCGACATCGTCAACTCCGGCGACGAATCCATTCAATCCGCGCTGGCCATGTTTGATGAATCTCCGCGCTGGCGGCGCGCACAAATGGAGTTGTCCGAATCGTCAGCGAAAGTGCTGGCGACGCTGCGGGAAAAACACGACGTCGAAGTACTAACACTTTCCGGTACAGAAGCAACCATCGAAAATCTCGTAGGACGGGCTTCCAGCCCGTCCAAAAGTGCCACGGATCCCCCGGATTCGTCTTCACTCCCCCCACTCGAAACATTCTCAAACATCACTGACCTCAGCAGCGGCGTCGTTGCCACACAGAAAGGCATCGCCGCCGCGACCGGCACGGAATCAGATCCCGCTTCAGCGCCGCCAAAGACCGCGATCGTGCTGATCACAGACGGCCAGCATAACTCAGGTCCGTCACCGCTGCAGACGGCCCGCGTTCTGGGAAGTCAGGGCGTGGCCTTTTTTGGCGTGTCCGTCGGCGCGTCTCAGCAGGCATCTGACCTTGCAGTCGTCGGTGTGGAATATCCGGACCTCGTCTTTCAAAAGGACAGCGTACGCGGCGTGATGATCGTTCGCGACCAGGTAGCTGCCGGCAGACCGTTCGTCGCACAGATTCGCTACGAAGATGAAGTCCTCTGGGAAAAGCAACTGGTCACTCAGAATACCGCCGAGCGGCGCATCGAGTTTGAATTCAAGATCGATGAACTCGTCACTCGAATTGGTGCTCAGTTTGCGTCGGACATCAAACAACATGCTGTTCCCCTGGCGTTTGAAGCCTCGATCGCTCCACTGCCGGAAGAATCGGAAACGGACAACAACCAGCGCGAGATTCGACTCGCGGCGATTGTTTCCAGCTACAAAGTCATGATCATCGACGGACGCTCGCGCTGGGAAACCCGATACCTTCGCAACGCCTTCGAACGAGACGAACAGTGGTCCGTGAACACGATCATCGCGGGTGCCGGCACCGACGACGCCGTGCTGCGACGGGGCGATCTGGACGGCCAGTTCCCAGCGACACGCGAGGCCTTGTTTCAGTACGACATGATCATTTTCGGCGAAGTGGAAGCGAATCTGTTCACTCCACAGGATTTCGACTGGCTGCGTGAGTTCGTCGAAATTCGTGGTGGCGGCATTGTGTTCATTGATGGACAGCGCCACACATTGCTGCAACTCACCGAAACCAGTCTGGAAAGTCTGCTGCCGATCGAATGGGTACCAGATCCCATCACATCCAAACCCACATCGCTGCAGTTGACGGACAAGGGTGCTTCAGAGAGCGCTTTCCGACTTGCTGGTGACGATCAGGAAAATCGCCGCTTCTGGACCGAACTTCCCACCCCACACACTCTGGTTTCAGTGGCAGCACTGCCGGGTTCGGAAGTCCTGGCGGAAGTGACTGTTGACGGCAAGCCGCATCCGGCGATCGTAACGCGCGCCTTCGGGGCTGGTCGAGTCCTCTATTTCGCCTTCGACGAAACCTGGCGCTGGCGTTACAAGGTTGCCGACCTGTGGCATCAGCGGATTTGGAACCAGTTGGCCAAGTACGTGATGCCACGCCCGTTTTCAGTCAGTGATGAATACGTGTCGATTGATACAGGATCCGTGCGATATGATTTCGGATCAACCGTTGATGTCCGAGTCCAGTTGATGGGTCTCGACGCCAAACCCGCCGTCGGTGCCACTGCCGATGCGCTCGTCTGGAAGAACGGTCGTATTGTCTCAACGATCAGCCTGAACGCCGACGCCGATGTGCCGGGCATTTATCGCGGGCGTTTCGGAGCCTTGCCGGAGGGCGACTACGAAGTTTCCGTCCGAGCGTCCGGCTACAGCGAATCCGCCCTGAAAGCCCGCAGCCGTTTCGTCGTGCTGCCACCGGAATCCGGTGAGATGACTCAAACCGCCGCGAACGAACCTCTGCTCAAACAAATTGCCACATCATCAGGCGGTGCGTTTCTTCGCGAAGAAGACATGAGCTTGCTCCCGGAACTCCTGAGCCCTCTCAGCACCGGTCGCGTCGTCGAATCCGACACACTCATCTGGCAAAGCTACTGGTGGTTCGCCGCCATCATCCTGCTGCTGACCGTGGAATGGGTGCTGCGAAAAAGAGCAGGGCTGTTGTGATTGAGTAGAACAGTTGTCTCAACTGTCCCATCAACCGATGTCGCCCCACCCAAAGCGAGCCAGGCCCTTCGTCTCCGCAAGCAAGTAGCATGACTTCAGTCCACACAGCGCTGTCTGGAAGGAACAATTGAGGACAATTGTTCTACTCTGCCCGCATCTTCCAAGGACCGCCCGCGACCCATCGCCTCGCGAAATCAGAATCACCGTGAGCTGCCAAGGTCGGAGGCATCAAAAATTCTGCGAGCACTTCCGTCACCGTCCTCAGCTTCAATTCCGGCGAGGCCAGCCGATCTTTCCGGAGGAACGCCTTCCACTGAGCCTGCTTGCGGTCGTCCTCAGCGAATTCCTCAGTCAATGCAAGCGGCGCGGAGCCTGGCAGCTCGGTCTGCCGTCGCGCAAATGTGGCTCGAATGGCCTTTGTAATAGACGTTCCATCAAAGTCAAACTGCTGCGCAAGTGTCCACAGGTCGTAGAAATCTTTCATGCGGCTGTTGGCGATGCCAAGCTTGACCATGGCCTGAAATTTTTCCGCGACGACCGTCTCGCGGGGATAGGCTTTGAGCGTCGGTGGCGGGAACTCGAGTATTGTCGGATACGTGACGTCTTCTGTCCCTGGCGTGACGGCATCGCCGAAGCCGATATCGAGCTGCAGTGAGATTCTGGCGTTCTGAAGTGATGCCACCAACCGCAGCCGCAGACCGTGGTATTCGTCCGTTTCCTTGATCTGTTCCGCAACGATGGTTTTCGCGTCGAAGCTTAAACCATCATCTTCAACATCAACGGAGCAGACGTCCCGCAACAGACTCTCGAAGCGAGCAATCGCAGGATCTCCGCTGCCAAGGAAATCCAAATCGCGTGTCGGTCGATGCGGCTGGTTGGTCCAGAGTTGAAACAGAGCGGCTCCCTTCAGGACGAAGACACTCGCATGTTCCGACTGCGTTAATCGGTACAGCAGCCGCTCCATTCCGTAGCGAGTCAGGACATACTGAAACTCTTCACCACGTTCTTTGGCGATGTTCATCAGCCGCTGCCGCACGGAGGCAGCAAGGTTTGCAGGCTTCCCGCGCGTCACGACAGTGACTCCATGTATGGACGCATGACATTGGACATCCGGCACACCTGAGCGGCATCCCAGAGTTGATCCATTGTCGCCTTGCGTCGCTCCCAGCAATCCCGCAGCGCCTGAGTAGCGACGTCGATGCCAATCTTGTTGCGGTACTTGAAGCAGTCAGCGACGGTCTTGGCCGCTGAGTAGACTCGAATCTCTGTCCTGCCAACCGTACGTTGCTCAATGCCATACTGGAACGCCGTGTCCGAAAATCGCACAGCTCGCACCGGCGGATAATCGACCTTTGGAATCCTTGCCGTTCGACTGATCGCAACCCACACTTCATGCGGCATCTCGGTCGTCAGTTCATGTACCTGCAGAGCCGACAGCAGACAAATAATTCCGTGCGGCACACGGCTGGCGACCTCGGCCAGCGACTGAAACTCAGTAACCTCCGCATCCGCCGCCACATAAACCCCGCGCCCGGATCGAAACAGCACCCCGTCTTCAACCAGCCGCGCCAGATAACTGCGTGGAATGCCTTTCGACGTCAGATCGCGAGTACGCAGGATCGGACGCTGGTTGAGCAGTTCGAGGATTTTCTCGCGATGTGTCTGTGCCATGCCTGAAGGTACTTTATGCACTCACTTATGTTTATATGGCTGCGTTTTGTACCACTGACAACAGTTGGGAGCAAGGCCATCATTCCATAGCGCAGAATTGGAAATTCGTTTAACCCGTGGTGGCAGTCCAGGATTCCACGAGCCTGGTGTGGGACCACGGGGTGAACAATCGCACAATCCGGCGATTTGGTACCGCAATTCGCTCACCCGTTCGAAACTCGTTGACCATCGCACCTGAGTCCCGATAGACTTTGTTGCAAACCATGGAGAAAAAATCATGCCGACATCGACTCAGGAATTGCAAAACTTTCAGGAATACGCCACAGCTCGCATCCAAAACGACGGAGCGAAGCTGGAGCTGGAGGATTTGCTTGACGAATGGAAACACAAGAATCAGGACACCGAAAGGCTTCACGAGGACATTCTCGCTGTCAAAGCATCTCTGCGCGACGTGGAATCCGGCGAAACCGGAACTCCAGTGGAAGACGTAATTCGCGAAATCAAAACAAAGTATAATCAGACCGGCGAATCATGACGGATCGTCGCATTCGAATTCTCCCCCGCGCGGTCACCGACCTCGACACGATTATCGGCTGGACCCATGCTCGCTCACCTCAGGGCGCTGCTTCGCTGATAGCGGCTTTTGAAAAAGCTCAGCTCGGATTGAAGAGATCGCCCGAAGCCTATTCACAGGCACCGGAATCTGAAGCACTCGGCATCGACCTTCGACAGGTTTTTTTCAGGACACGAAGAGGCAACACGTATCGCATGATCGTATTGCTGAGTCTGGATGAGATCCAGAATCTTCGAATCCGAGGCCCCGGCCAACCTCCACTGGCCGCTGACGAGATCACGGGCGAACGACGCCACGACGAGTCTGAAGTTAACAATCGCGACACTCCGGAATAAGGCGATATCCCGACGTAGACGGGCCAGGCGCAGCGCCGTTCCGGCAAGGCCAACGACATCAGTTGAGCGGCAGAAAAAACTCCACCGAATGCGTTGCTGCGGCGAAGGAATCCGACCTGGGACAGGTCGGACTACTTAGGCAGACCTGTCTCAGATCTGCATCCTTAAGCATGATCGATGGGAATTGGCGGCGTGGACTACGGCCTCGCCAAGGGGGAATTCCTTTCCTGCCGATCACCGAAGCGACAATTCACCCAATTCCGGAACTTCGTCGCTGCCGCTCCCTAGTCCGCCCTGCGTTCGTTCCAGGACGTGCTCCAGATACTCCCTATTGGGAGTCTCAAACAAGACTGGTTCCATAAGCCCGTCGGGCATGAGGCGTTTATTGTCGTTCAGGAAATGCGAAACGCTTACTACTTTCTCATCGTCCAAAATAACTGCAGGCGCATATTTCAGGGACGTCGAACACTTATAGCGGCATGAATATGAGCGTCCGGAAAAAATCGTCGTTTCCCAGCCACCGTGACGGAGCACTACAGCAATTCCGGATTCGGTTTGCTCGCACCTTGCGGGAAGAGAAATAGAAAGGAGAACGAATTCTCCAGGCGCGAGTTCCTTCACATCTTTGGCGAGGACGGCGGCGTTAGAATAGTGTACCAGAGCCAACAGTCGCGAAACTTCATTGTTTGAGTCATCGCGAAAAAATACTCGCTGAGGCCGATTCAATTCACCGTCGCAATAAACAATCCTGGTGTTTCCGCAGTTCCGTAAAGCCAGGGAAACAATTAGATAAAGTTGCGAATTCTCTTTTGTCTCCCACGAAACTGCCGCAGCCGAGGTTCGGATTCGACATTGCGGGCCGACATGCAAAGCCATCGGCGTGACGACCAGAGCCGCAACACAAATGCATGTTGTAAGTATTGTGCTCTTCGAAACTTTCATGGCAGATATCGAAATCACCTCCTTCGAGATCTGAAATTATACCTAAACAGTCATGAATGAGATATTGGTAACCACGGATTTCACGGACGGGATGAGCGGCAGTTATCCGTGCCGTCCGTGGTCAAAATCTTAACTGCTTAGTGATACATTTTCGGTCGAATCCATCCAATGGCACCACATTCAGTTTAGCGTCGCTGGCTGGAATTTATGAGGCGGCGTTCCAAAACTCCAGCGCCAAACGCGACGTGGACCTATTGCCGGAACTGCGTCGCTCTGCTCCTGGGTCCGGCCTACTCACGAATCGCCCCCACCGCCAGTCGCTGCAATTCCGCTCGAAGTTCAGACCCGTCGCCGTTGCCGAAGTTTTGGCGGGCGATGAGGAGGACGAAGATCATTTCCTGCGTCGGATCGATCCAGCCTTGAGTTCCAAACGCGCCGCCGTGGCCGAAGGAGCCGGGGGACAGCGCGTCGGTTGCGCCCTGGGGTTGACCGACGAGGTAGAAGCCGAGTCCCCAGATCGACAGTCTGCAGGGAGGTCGTTTGCCATTAGGCGAGCGGCAGAAAACGAATTACCCGCTGTAGGACGGGCACTTCTGCCCGTCACGGACTTCGACGGGCAGAAGTGCCCGTCCTACAGTAAAACTGTTTCTGCCGCTCGCCTTACTGAC
>JBBQSE010000369.1:0-9034 GCA_038214195.1 Planctomycetales bacterium | reverse complement strand
GTATACGGCAGCAAACATCACCGGCGGCTAGCGCCTTGCCGCTCACTTATTGATTGAGCGATCCTAAGCTTGGTTTATTTGCCTGCATCCGGAGTTTCAGATGGCGAACTGTCTGCAGATGTCGGCGGTTCTTCGCTGGTTTTGCCCTCAGCCGCAGCAGCTTCAAATTTCTTGATGTTAGCCTCGTATTTCTTCTTCTCATCAGGACTGGAAATTTCGATGGCCTTTTTCTCAGCTAAGATCGCTTCCTCGATTTTGCCCTGAGCGAACAGGACATGCCCCATCGTGTCAAGGACCGAAGAATTCTTTGATTCCGTGAGTTCTTCAGCGCGATTGACAGCAGACATTGCGAGATCAAGATCCGGACCTGGTCCAGTAACGCTGGTGGCCAGAATCCATGCCAGGTGATCCAGTTCCAACTCATTGTCCTTCGCAGCCTCGATCAAAGCTGCCGCGGATTTGTTAGCTTCTTCGAACATCTGGCCTTTGAGCAGATATTCAATCCTCGCCTTCTTAAAGGCACCATTGTCCGGGAACTGATCGATCAATTTCTCAATCAGCGTTACGACCGTCTTGAAGTCATCGTTCTGCAGCGCCTCGTTGATCTGAACAGCGGTCTTCTGCGCTTCTTCTTCGGATTTACGTTCCGCGAGCGCCGCTTCGCGCTGGGCAAGTGAGGTAGCGCGGGCCGACTCCGCATCCCAGGTTCCTTCGACAATCTGCTTTAAAGGATCGTCGATTTCCATTGGATGGCCAATCCATTCCACATTTCCAGTCTTGCCAACGATAAAGGCACAGGGGATTCCGTCCTGTCCGGCGGCATCCATGTAGGCAGCATTTGTCTGACGGCGTTGATCAAGAGCGATCCTGTATGTCAGAACCTCCGACCACTTTTTCCCGCCGTGAGCTGTCTGACCCATGAAATCGGAAACTTCCTCGTCGTCTTCGGCGGTCACGCCAATGAATGTCGCTTTGTCGCCATACTCAGCCTGCAGCGCTGCAATGTGAGGCATGCTTTTAAGACAAGGTCCGCACCAGGTCGCCCAGAATTCAACGACGTAGATCTTGTCCTTCGAGAATTTACTGACAGGTTCCCCCTGGACCCATTTGGCAATTGAAATTGGCGGTGCCGGATCACCCACGATCAATTCACCGGCTGGCTCCGGTTCGTCAGTCATCTCGGGCTCTTCAAGATCAACCTTTGGAAGAGTATCAGACTCGGAAACAATCTTTGAAGGTGCGTCAGGCTTCGGTGAGATTGGTTCCAGGCTGTCCGTCAATTTCGGGGCCGGAGTATTTCCTTCGTTACAGCCCACGAATACGCACGACAGCCCGGCCAGCATGGTCGCAATGATCAGTTTTTGCATCGCATAGATTCCAATTCAGATCATGATCCGAATCACGCGGCAAACGGCCTCTTCGGTCACTGAAACCTCTCGGTGACATGCGTGTTTTCGCATCAATCGCACAGACAGGCGTCCGCAGGCAACGCGACGAATTCCACCGTCACGGCCTGTAGTCCGCTGGTCAGCACTCGCAGATCATAGTACCGCCGACATCGAAATCCTACCGGAACCCGTGTCATCGGATTCCATCGCGAAAAACAGGAGCTGCCGGAGTTCCTAAAGCGTGGAATCCTCCGAGTCTCGTGCTAATTCAAGCCAGTTTTCTCGTCAAGGGGCATTTCGCCTGCTGCCAGCACGACTTCCTGCACCGCGAGGTCGTGAGCAGTGTTGAATTCGGGATGTGCTTCGCCGCGAATGACTGCGGCAAGATGAAGGAGTTCGTCGTCATAGCGCCCGGTTGATTTTGGAAGATCGACCGATTGCGTCCCTTTTGCGTATGTCGCCGTTTGCTTTTCCAGCGTCAGCGTTAACTGAGGTGGTTCCAAAGGCAGAATGCTGATTGTTCCCAAAGTGCCGCAGACGACAAACTGTCGCCGTCGTCCGCCGTCCACTTCGCACACAGCACTCTTCACAGTCGCTGCCGCCTTGTCATAGCTGAGTACGGCCAGGCAGTTGTCCATCAGGTTATCGAAGTCCGGTCGCGTATTTCTGTTGAACGTCGTCACGGCCTGTGGCTTGCCATGGATGGTGACCACGGCATCAATCAAATGGCAGCCGAGTTCAAACATCGCTCCACCGCGATAGCGCGCGAGTTCCCGACGAGTTGCGTCATCGACTTTCTTGCTCATCTCACAGTGAATCTGGAAAACGTCGCCAAGCCAGCCTTCTTGAACGGCTTGAAACAAAAACCGAAACGCAGGATTGCCACGGAACATGTATCCCATTTGCAGAGCGAGCTGCTTCGAATCCGCAGCGGCACAAATCTTTCGGAAGTGAGGCAGCGAGGTACCGGCCGGTTTGTCCAGATGCACATGCTTTCCGGCAGCGATGCAACACTCCGCAACCGGAAGCAGGTGATCGATATCGGTCTCAACCAGAACCAGCTCCAGGTCGGTCACGTTCAGGAACTGCTCCTGAGTCATCCATGTCAGATCCTGATAAGACTTCGAGGATGCCGCACGCTTCTTCTGTTCTTCGTCATCCTCCACCACACCGACCACATCGAAGATCTCGGGAAACTTCCGCACAGTGTCCATCTTCCCAGACGCGTGCGCATGTTGAGTGCCGATTTGCCCGACCTTAATCCGCTTCGCTCCCTGCGCAGTACCTGCATAGAGATTGGCTGCCCAGATGGACGCGGCGGTCGCGGCCAAAAACGATCGGCGGTTGCTGTGCCCCATAACGGTCTCCGAAATGTCAGTGATCAATCTTGTCTTGCTCAGCATCTGCCTTTTTTGTCGATGTGTCGGCGTCGAGCGGTCTTAGAGAATAGCTCGGCACTTCATCGTTTCCAACCGGAGCTATCAATTCGTTCCATGCTGGATGGGCACCGTCATTAAACACGAACTTGACGCTTGCAGGGTGGAATATGCGGTCGTCGAACGCCTTGAGAATCTCGTCCTCTGACAAGGATTGTTTGCCGTCCGCCATCGCATGCAGCAACACATCCACCACTTTGGCCTGCTCGTCCGACAGGGAATACTTGGTACCATTCCACAGGAAGCGGTAGAACTGGTCGGGCATGAATCGTTCTGCTGCGTCGCGATTGAAGTAAGCACTGCCTTCCGCAATTTTTTTCAGGTCGCGACGAGCGAACACGGTGGCAAACTTGCCAGGCTGGATATCAATGTGAGGAGGAGACGCCGTGTACTGGGCGAACGCATACGTTCCGGATTCGGCATCGTACGGTACCGTTCCTGTTTTCAGCCCCTTATACATTTCATCCATTGTCTTGTAGATCTTATTGTATTCACCTTGTGGGCTCGATTTGACATCGTTTAACCAGCCCGCCTGAGTGTCAAAGATCAGCGGAGTATAGCTCCCGACCGGAATTTTGTGCCGACCGGCTGGAATCAATGGCGGTTGAAAGCCAATGATTCGAGGCCCAGTGCCTAACAACGCAAGGCTAAGTCCCGCGTCGGATGACTCAACAATCATGCCTCCCCATTCGACTTCGTTTGCGGGCCCAAGCGTATCGCCTTGTCCGATTTTAAATGTGGTCGCGTGATGCAACGGATCGAGTTCCCACAGGCCGTACTGCCCCTGAATCAGGTGGATCAGTTTTTTGTTTCCGGAATCGGGCTGAACGACAACTACGGCCTGTCCGATGTCAATTGATTGCAGGGAAACCGGGTTGTGAAATCGTTGAGCAACAAACTCGAGTGCCTTGTGGCTGTCTTCGGGAGACAATTCAACGCTTCGCACTATAAACCTTGAATACGACATGAACCCCAGAAAACACATCACGAGAACTGGCAACCCCCACTTTTGCAACGGGGAATGCGTTGTCGTTGGCACAAACTGTTGCCGAAATTCGGGTGATGTTCGGGGTTCACGCAGAACAAAGGCTGCGTACAAAATCCAGACAAACGTCGGGATAATTGCCAAACTGATGACTGTCTGGTTGGCGACGGGCATTCGCAACACGGTCGCCCAAAAGTATCCCAGAAAGATGCATCCAAACGGCACGGAACTCAGCAACCCCCAGTTTCGCAACGACACTTGTCCACGCATCCAGATACCAAACATTTGGGCACCCCATGCCGACAACATAACCGCAGCAAACGTCGCCACTCGGCGGAAGAGGTCGTCAATCGATTCGCTCTGCAGGACAATTGGGGAGAGTGAGAAAAAAGAATACAGCACGCCGCCTAGAGTCATCAATATCCAGATCCTGGTCAGGCGTTTGGCCGCGGCATAGTTCAGATAGATTTCCACCGGCACCTGGTATATGGCCTCCCCAAATTGCAGCCCAACAGTCTGCGACTGCGCTGGCTGGTTCGTTTGGGCCGCAAAATGGTGCTGCGATGCAACAGGATCCACCCCGGCGACAGCAAAGCGTTCCGCTGAAACTGGACCTGCACTTGTTGCCGCGGTTCGCTGGGCAAGCGTTGGGCCGATGACATTCTCATCAGGCGGGCTACGTCTTGTAGTTCCCACCTCACGACCGACATACACACAGTACAGGCCCCAGATCATGGTCGGCAGGATTGCGAATCCCATCAGGTTTCGCGGTGACAACAGTTGCTGAGGGTCAGTTGTCGTCATTCGAAGCGCCACCGACCAGAACCAGCCGACAGCCATCGAAGCCATCAACGCACTGGTCATCAATGCATAGCGGCGGACCGGATAGCGGCCTCGATGGATGATCATGAGGAGGAGCATCTGGGTAATCCACATTCCGGCGAATATCATCAGGTATGTGGACAAATAAACGATGTCTGTTTGACGATCCATCGAAAAGCGTGGCCGCAGCACAAAGGAAAGTAACGCCCCAACAACCGCCGGAAGCATCGACAGCAACGCTGTTGGAATATGAGTCACCAGCCACGGCGGGATGTTTGACTGAACGTTAGCGGATTGGTTGAATTTCTTGCTGGACTGCGGTTCCCCTGTTTCGCCCGCAGGTTGAGCAGCAGCGTCGCCGAAAACTGCAGGCACCTGCTGATTGATTACCGAGTGCGACCCAGATTCCGTCGGATGCTGAATTCTGGACAGATGCTGATCCAGAATCGCCACCAAACCTTCCGCCGACGGAAGCCGATGGTCCGGGTTCTTTTGTAGCAGGCAGGTAATGATCTCAATCAGCCACCGCGGGACCTCTGGATTCTGGTCAGCAATAGAACGCGGAGTGTCTTGAGTGACTCGCTTGATCACGTGCGCAATACTGTCGCCGCGAAACGGGCTGTGACCCGTACACATCGCATACATCAGACAGCCGAGGCTAAACAGATCGCTGCGGTGATCGACTCGTTCGCCGCACGCCTGTTCGGGCGACATGTACTGCGGCGTTCCGGACACTTCACCCGTGCGAGTCACCGTGATGTCGTCGATGGCCCGGGCCAGTCCAAAGTCAGTGATTTTGACTCGTTCAACGCCGTTCTCAAGCAGGATATTGGCGGGTTTGATGTCGCGATGTATCAGTCCCTGCTTATGGGCGGCCGCCAGGCCTTCGCCAATCTGGCGACTGATCCGCAGAATCTCCGCCAGCCGCAGCGGTCCGAGATAATCCAACTTCTGCTGAAGTGACTGTCCGACAACACATTCCATCACCAGATAAGGCGGCACAGGTTTACCGGCGACGTCCTGATGAGCATCATCCACCGCGTGAATGGTAACTACGTGCGGATGACTAATCGCCGCCGCGGCCTGAGCTTCCCGCAAAAAGCGACGGCGTGCATTCGGATTCGCCGCCAATTCCGGCAGCAGTGCTTTCACCGCGACAATCCGGTTCAGCTTCGGATCGACAGCCCGCATCACGACGCCCATCCCGCCGCGACCGATGACCTCCAGCACTTCGTACGGCCCAATCGTTCCCAGCACACCTTCCTTGTCGATATGTTTCAGAAAACTGAGTGAGATTTCATCGGTCGGTCGAGATCCTGCTGCAGGCGTTTCCAGAAAACTGCCTGCGTCTTCATAGGCGCGCAACAACGCTGTGACACGCTTGCGTCGTTCAATATCCTCACCACACACCGCATACACAAGAGCTTCACGTTCCGGCGGTGATTCGATCTGCAACGCCCGCAGAAACAGGCCTTCGATCGAATTCGGCGACACGGACGCACCGAGATTTTGTTCCCCGCTTTGAACCGTATCGTCTGACGGTCCGAAACCGGCATCCCGGTCTGAATGTTGTGAATTTTCTGTCTCTGGCATAGTGGGCTCCCACGAAAAGATAATCGCTACACCCTTCCATGCGATATCGAGATTCGGAGCGCCTCACGCAAATTTGGAAATCTTTTGAAATGATTGTGAGCGGCAAGGCGCTAGCCGCCGGTGACATGAAGGTGAAATGAAACAAGAATTCAGCCATTCACCCGCGGCTAGCGCCTTGCGGCTCACCTCCCATTGACGCGCTGAAACAGCCATGCTTTCGCGAATGTCCACCAGCGAGAAGCAGTCGCGCGGGAGATGTTCAGTGCCAAAGCCGCCTCTTCTTCTGTCAAACCAGCGAAGTACCGCAATCGCACGAGTTCAGCTTTTTGGGGATCGTCGCGTTCGAATTCCTGCAGCGCGTCATCGAGCTCGAGCAGGGCGGTATCTGAGGGCTGCGAATCCGCAGCGATTTCGACATCGATGAGATCAACCTGCTGATGGTCTCCACCGCGTTTGAGTTGCCTTCGCTGTCGAGCCTGTTCGACGAGAATCCGCTGCATCGCCAGAGCCGCCGCTCCGAAAAAATGGCGGCGATTCTGCCACGTGGCCTTTTCGTCGCCGACCAGTCGCAGGAAGGCTTCATGAACCAAAGCGGTCGCCTGCAACGTGTGATCGGCGGGCTCGCATCGCATCTGCGCCCCGGCGAGGCGGCGAAGCTCCTCATACACCAAGGGCAGCAGATCTTCCGTACGGGCGGACCCGGATTCAATCGCATTCAGAATGACGGTCACGTTTGTCATGAGAATGGCAGTATATCGTCATTCTCATTGAAGGCCAAAGCCCTCAGCTCGCAAACGCGCCGTAGCTGAACTCGTGAGAGTTCAGACGCTGTGGCCGGACTCCTGACCGAGCCACGTGTTTCAATCGGGGCCGAAGCCCCTCATTGCGCGACTGTCGCGCGAGTCGCAGTGACATGCTAATTGCAGATAACTCATTTGCCAATCAACAGTTACAGAATTTTGTCCAAAAGTCGCCGTTGCGGACCACTCCCCACCCTGTCGTCGAGCTCAAAAAAATGAGGCTGTTTCAATCGCCTCGCGCTTTTAATGCTCCACCACGGAACGTGTTCCGATCCTTTTCAGCTGTCCTGCATGTAGCCGACTACCACTGTCCCCGGTTCGGAATTCCAATCTCCTAATCACAGGCCTCCGCCCATACAGGCAGCTGCACCCGTGTGCGGAGTTGATAACGCTGCCGTCACTCGATTGGATCAACTCATTCGAACCAATTTCACGCAAATTCGTTTGCTTTCCACCTCACCCTATCCCTCTCCCTCCAATGGCGTGGACTTAGTGAGCGGCAAGGCGCTAGCCGCCGGTGGTACGGGCTAAAACGCTGGCAAAACCGGCGGCTAGCGCCTTGCCGCTCACAAAACCATCGTTAAGTCCACGCCATTGCCTTCTTCCGCCCCGTGGAACCGTTGTGAAGATGGAAATTCGATTGCGGGGGGAGAGGGGACAATCACGCGTTGAAAATCAGGCCGGTTACAAACCTGACTCAGAATTATTCACCGGCCCAGGTTTTGACGTTTCTTTTTCCGTCCTCAAGTTCCTGCAATCGCTGCTGCAAGAAGTAGTACGAATGACCGCAGCTCAAACTACTCTACATAAATCTGTTGCCGGAATCTATTATCTCATGCGGGACGCCCATCCGCTGACATCCGGAGAACCATTCGATGAATTGGACTCGCCACTTTTGTACCCTGGTGATTGCGATCGGCATCGCCCCGTCGCCTGTATTTGCCGCTGGGCCGATGGCGATGAAATCGATCCTCATCCGCGACGTGCCGCATATTGAACAGAAACCGGATTTCTGCGGCGAAGCCTGCGTGGCAATGGCCTTGAGGAAGCTTGGCATCAAGGCGGATCAGGACTTTGTGTTTGATCAGTCCGAGCTTTCGCCAATCGAAGGGCGAGGCTGCTACACCAATGAACTGGCGAATGCTGTTCGCCGCACGGGATTTGACGCTGGCCCAGTGTGGTACAAAGTGCGGGCGTCGAGTGCCGAACAGGAACTGGATCGTTTGTTCAAGGTCATCCATGCGGATCTGACGGTGGGACACACGAGCGTCGTCTGTATGCACTACGACGATCGGCCCGAAACAACTGAGCACTTTCGACTTGTCGTGGGATTCGACGCGGATCGCGACGAAATTATCTATCAGGAGCCGGCCGCTGCGGACGGAGGCTCTCAACGAATGCCGCGGCAATTGTTCCTGAAACTGTGGCCGCTGAAATACAAGTCCGACGAATGGACGGTCGTCCTGATGCGACTTCGGCCAACGGACAAACTAGCGGGTACTACGTCAACGGAGTTTACCGACGCTGATTACGCCCAGCACATCCTGGAGCTGAAGAACCGTCTGCCGAGCGATGGGTTTCGCATTGTGCTGGCAAAACCGTTTGTGGTTGTCGGGGATGATTCCGCGGAAACAGTTGAGCGACATTCAACCAATACGGTCGAGTGGGCCGTGAATCGGCTGAAGCAGGATTATTTTACAAAGGATCCCATCAACATCGTCGATATCTGGCTGTTCAAAGACAAGAACAGCTACGAGCACAACTGTGTCACGCTGTTTGGACGAAAACCGACGACTCCCTTTGGCTACTATTCATCATCGGACAAAGCTCTGGTGATGAACATCAGCACGGGTGGTGGAACGCTGGTGCATGAGATCGTGCATCCGTTTATGGAATCAAATTTCGAGGACTGCCCGTCGTGGTTCAATGAGGGACTGGCATCGCTCTACGAACAGTGCCGCGACAACAACGGCCACATCTGGGGCAGCACGAACTGGCGACTGAACGGGC
>JBBQSE010000368.1:0-9050 GCA_038214195.1 Planctomycetales bacterium | reverse complement strand
GATCAATCTTCGCCATGCCATCCACTTCCCGCACTCACACCGGTTTCTCCAAGGGAGACGCAGCCTACCAAGTGCGGCATTCACAGTCGCCTCACCATGACCGTTTTCCATTGCAATCGGCCGAGTAAAACCGGGGCGGGGAGGTAAACCATTTTGAAAGGTCACCACTCAAGATTACGCAATCGGACCTGATCAAGCCGAGAGCTCAGCGCGGGCTTCGCCCTTGTATTGGTGGCATCCTGCCGCCAGAAATCCTCGAAAAACACGTGGCGGCAGGCTGCCGCCAATACAAACCGAGTGGCATTGGGCTGACGCCCTGCCACTCGCCGGATGCTACGACGAACTGCGACTGTAGGCCCGCCAGACGAAGGACCAGATAATCGCCATCAGGGCGATGGCGGTGCTGAGCACGGAGAGCCATGTCTGGCGGCTGGCTCGTTCGGCAACTGTTTTGACGGGCAGCAACGCCGCGTCACGGCGTTCCTGGACGATGACCATCCAGCCGACGTTGCTCACTGGTGCCATAGCGGCCAGCCATTCGCCGCGATACGCTGCGGCCCCGGGTTCCGTCAATCGCCCGATCGGATCTTCATAAAGATCCAGGCGTACCTCGGACGGTTGTTCCTGCTGCTGAGCCTCCTGAATGGCCTTCACTGTGGATTCATCAATAAACAATGTGTCAAACAACTTCTTGTCCGCGCCCGTCGCTTCAGCGGCGTGGACGATTTCTTCAGTCAAATAGGGATGATCGAGCAGTCGCCAGTGTGTTGAATCGCGCGCCTCAAAAATTGCAATGACGCGTTGCACATTTTTTTCCGCGTCCCGTTCCTGGATCAATCGCCCCATCCGTTTCTGAAGATCTCCCAGATGCACTGAACGCGCGAGGACCCCAATCACCTCGCCATCCTTGTCCCGGACAGGAACACTAAGTGCCACCGTCTGGCGTCCTGTAGTCGTACTCTTATAGGCGTTACAAACGTGAGGTTGCGTCAGCGGCGCGACGTCTTCGGGGATTTCATTCGGTGGAAAGTCCTTCCCGCGCCCGTGGAAATAATCACGATAGGCAAAGTACCTACCCAGAGTTTCGGAACTGTATTCCCGCCTCCAGATCTGAATCCCGTAACGATCATTCAGAAACCAACTGGTGTCCTGTCCACGTTCGTGCGCCAGGTTGGATTCCATCGAACGCTTCCAGGCAGTGTCCAGCAGCTGAATCCAGCGTGGAGGAACGGATTCCGGATTCGTGTGAAATTCATACACTTCATAGACGAGTTCATCGGAATCCCGCTTCAGAGCGTCTTCCAGCGCATTCGCAAGTTCCTGATCAGTCAGGATCGTCTCCAACTCTTCCAGGCGATCGTTGAGTTCATGGTCCAGGGCCGCCGCCTGCAGGCGGGCGGAGAGCGCGTCACTCTCCAGAGCCCGCGTGGTAATTTGATGCAGTGCGCTCTCAAGATTTTCCCGCATGGCGTTCATGAAAATCGGGATCATGAAGCCCATCAGCAGAATGGGGGCGAGGACACCCAGAATCAGGAGTGGTCGCAGTGATCTGGTTCGCGTTCGACGATCCAGCGCGTCGCGAATCGCCTGGGCGTTTGGAAATCGCTTCTCTGGAACTGCATTCAGGCAGCGATCCACGATGTCCGCCAGATGTCCGTCCACCTCCTTTATCTGCCGAAGACCAGTCGGCAACCCGGAACTAATGATCACCTTTTGATAGATTTTCAGGCGATCTTCCAGGTTTGAGGCGGATTCCAGCTGCCGCTGAGTCGCGTCGGATCGGTGCGGAGGGCTTCCGGTCAACAGGTGGTACAGCAGCGCCCCCACGGCATAGACATCCCAGCGCGCGTCCGGCAGTGCGTCCAAATCGGCCTGTTCGGGGGCCATATAATAGAGTGTTCCCAGCGCCGGGCTTTGCTCGTGCGACATTCGCGCCTGGCCGAAGTCGCACAATCGAGCGTGCATCTGACCATCCAGCAGCACGTTGTCGGGCTTGAGATCACAATGCAGCACACCGGCTCCGTGTGCGTCAATCAGGGCGCTGCAGATTTCACGGATGATGCGGACTGAATCGTCAATCGACATTCGGCCGCGGGCCAGAAAATTTCCCAGCGACCCGTTTTCAACATACTCCATCACAAAGTATGGTGGCTCGGCGTTCCAGCCGACGTCCAATAGTCGCACGATATTGTGGGATGTGTACACAGCCGCCAGCTTTTCCACTTCGCGGCTGAGCATCGACCAGTTGATCCCGCGCTGATGGGGGTAAAACTTGATCGCGACCATGCGACCTGTGCGATCTTCGCGAGCCAGCCAGACCGTTCCATAGGCCCCCGTGCCCAGACGTCTCACAATCGAATAACCTTCGATTTCGGCAGGCGGCGTATTCCCCTGCAGACTTAGTCGCCGCGATCGTTCCTGCTCGTCGTTACTTTGAATTTCAGTATCGTGGGAACCAGTCACGATGACACCCTTTCCTCTTCCTCCTGCGGAGCCGACTCTTTCTGAATAGATAAGACATGATCGGCGTCGATCATTGGTTTAATGGTCGGATCTTTCGTCGTCCACCGCAGCAGCAACGGAAGCAAAACAAGATCGCTGATCAGACCACCGATCATCGAGAGACTCAGCAATGCACCGAAATAGACCAGCGGAATGAATTCCGAAAACGTCAGCACCATGAATCCCGCCACAAGCGCAATGTGGGCCAGCACAACGGCTTTTCCCACTCCGGACTGCGCGATTTGCAGAGCCTTTGTGAGTCCGTCCTTCGGCAGTGATTTTTCAAAGACGGCGATGTAGTGGACAGAACATGTAAACCCCATCGCGACGGCGGCGATCATCGCGGTGCCAATATTGACGGGCACATTCAGCAGTCCCAGCGATCCGGTGACCAGGGCAATTGGAAACACATTCGGCACCAGAGAGATCAATCCGATCCGCAGGCTGCGAAACGCAATCCACATGCAAATGACCGTCCCGATTGA
Source organism: Planctomycetales bacterium (assembly GCA_038214195.1). Lineage (GTDB taxonomy): Bacteria > Planctomycetota > Planctomycetia > Planctomycetales > Planctomycetaceae > SXXK01. Next base: position 6,063 of record JBBQSE010000368.1, on the reverse strand, counting down.
CGCGCACATGAAACTCTTCATCTGATCCGACAGCAGGCTGTCGATCATGTGCGCCGTCAGCACGAATAAACCGGATGCGGTTGCGGAATAAATGGGAGGCGTCGTGGCGGTGTGGTTCGCCGTCGGATCACTGGCAGCCAGTTCGGCGTGTGCTCGTTCCGTATCAATCGCGTGCAGCTGTTTGAAATGATCAGCCACGACATGTCGCACGCGCTCGATCTGTTCCAGTTTAAGATGCGTGGGCTGCTGTTCCCGTGACCGCAACACAATTCGCATCCGACGCCGGTCCGGATTGTAGAAGCTCGCAACCAAATCCTCCTGCCGGGCCATCAGCGTGTTCAGTCGCTTCACAGCGCTGCCAAACCGCGGTGGAATATCAATAGCGTCGTTGAGCGACAATACATCCAGTTCAATACTCTCATGGGAGAGCCGCTGGAGCCGATCCGTAAGTTCGCGGGTATTGTCAAGGAATTCATTGGTGATCGGATCCGGCACATCAAAGGCGACGTCCCATGATCCCGCCGGCCCCAGATTGGATTCGATGAATTGCAGTGACTGGACGATCGGCGACGATTCGCGGAAGTTCTTGCTGAAGTCCGTCTGGATCTGCATGATGAACAGTCCCGGAGCTGTCACCGCCGTCAGCACAAGGCACCAGACTGTTGTGCCGACGGGATGTCGATCAATCACATGTGCCATGCGATCAAGCATTCGGTCCAGCGACGCTTCCATCCGCACCTGCCCCGGAATCGGCACCTTCGAGCCGGATGCAAACGTTGCGGGCAGGACCGCAAGCGTCATGACCAGGACCATCAGCGTTCCCAGTGTCATCATGATGGCGAAACTTCGCACCGGGATGATGTCCGAAACCAGCAGAGCGGCGAATCCGACGGCAATTGTGACCATTGTCCACAGCACGGGATGCCACAGTGCGCGAAGTGTCCGCAGTGTCGCAGCCTCGGCGTCCAATTCCGCTCGAAGTTCACGGTAATACACGATGATGTGTGTCGTCGTCCCGATCGAAATCACCGTCACCAGCGAATTCAGCATCGAACTAACCATACTCAGCTGCGCCCCGGCGATGACCAGCAGAGCCCGCGTACAGGTGACGGATGCCACGACAATTCCGATCGACGCCACCACCCAACGCAGATTCTTAAAGATCACCAGCAGCATCACAGACAGCACTGCCAGGGACGCAAGGTACAGAAGATTGCCATCGCGTTCGACAAGATTAAACATATCCTGAATCTGGACCGCTTCACCAGCGACAAAAGAACCAGGAATCGTCTCGGCCGCAGTGTTTCGAATCGATGCCACAGTCACTTCGCGCGTGACAGTTGAGTCTTCGGCGGACAGCAACTGCAACACGATTGCTGTCGATTCCTGATCGGGACCAATCAACACACCGTCGAACAGTTGCAGCATCTTCAGATGCGTGTTCCTGTTGTACGGCGATCTCTTTAGAATCCGCTGCAGATCGCGAGTACGTTCCTTGTCGATGCCCGGCAAATCACTGAGCTTCTCTGACAAATCGGCAATACGTCTGGCTGCGGTTTCGCTCAGATCCGGAATATCCTTCTCCGGGTCATTCTGAATCAGCCCCGGCTCACGCCACGCGACGATGACAAATTCGTCACCGCCAAAATCCTGGCGAGATTGCAGCAACAACTGGATATCAGAATTATCAGGAGCAAAGAAGGATTCGACGGTCTGGTCGAATGTCAACCTCTGCGCGATCGGCATCGCCACCACAAGTGTCACGGCCACCGCCAGCAAAAACCAGTTCCTGTATTTAACCAGACCTTCCATCTGCTCCCTTTTTTGCAGCAAAAAGGAATGGTAACCGATCCTCGATATCTCGGGAATCTACGCGCTGATTCATTCCGATCCGGCGAATCATTGGCGTCGGTACGGACTTTTCACAACAATGCCGCCCGCACAATTGTTTCGCGAACATTCTATTCCAGCATCGAAAGCCATTTGATGACCCTTGACGAATTGCTCAAACACTATGAGCAAGGCCCCGAATTGCTCAAGGCCGCTGTCTCCCGTGCCCGCGAGGATCAATGGGATCTAACCCCGGTCCCCGGCAAATGGTCCATTCGTCAGGTCGTATGCCATATTGCCGACTTTGAACCCGTCTACGCGGATCGCATGAAGCGCGTCCTCGTTGAGGACAATCCCACGATGTTCGGGGGCAATCCAGACGTCTTCGCTGCGGGCCTGCACTACGCACAGCGAAACCTGCGGAGCGAACTGGAATTGATCTCCGTCGTCCGCCGCCAGATGGCGTGTATTCTTCGCAACACCGACGTCGAAGACTTCCAGCGGACGGGCGTGCATTCTGAGGCCGGCCCGCTGACTCTGGAGACGCTGCTCGAACGCGTCACGGGACACATCCCGCATCATCTCAAATTCATCGAAGACAAACTGGCCGCGATCGTAACGGTCGCACATTCATAGGCGAGCGGCAGAAAACGATTTACCAACAGAAGCCCGGCTTCTCCTGGAAGCCGGACTTCTTTCCGGCTAGAGCACATCTGCCGCTCGCCATACGAGGTAGAACGATTGAGGACAATTGTTCTACGCTGGGAAAAATCACGTCCGACCGTGCATGTATTCATGCAGAAAATGGATCGTCACGGCCTGGTGGTTCGTGTGATAGGCGTTCAGGTCGCCAATCGAAATCAATCCCAGGACGTCTCCATCAATGCTGATGACAGGAAGATGCCGGATGCGGTGTTGCCGAAAAATGCCGCTGGCTTCGTCAGTTGATGTCTCAGGCGTACAGCAGGCCACTTCACCGGTCATCACCTCTGAAATTGTGACGGCCGATGGAATGCGTTCCACCGCGACGACACGCCGCAGGACGTCTCGCTCTGTAAAAATCCCGACCAGCCGTCCCTCATCGTTGATCACCAACAGAGCTCCGACACCATGTTGGTTCATCTTTTGAGTGGCGGCGAGCACCGTTTCATTCGGATGAACTGAAAGCAGGGCCTGACCCTGCTTCTGGCCAAGAATCTCAGCGACGCTTCCCATAAATGCGGCTCCTGATGAAGTGAACGGCTGTGTGGAGACTTCAAATTAACGAGCCCGGATTGCCCATGCCAGTGCAACCCCGGAAAGACTGCGGAATCTGCGATTAAAAATTCCGCGAACTGAACAGCTCCATCGATCATTCTGTCGCAGCTTTGATCTCGACTGGAACATTGTCCGGAGAATATTCGACACCGGATTTCAGACAAATACGTTGGAGCGTTTTCACAGCACGCAATGCCCGCCGTCCGGATTCCGTGACCTGAACGCGTTCGGCCACGACTGTTTCAATTGCAGTGCATTTTGCGATGCAGGCAGCGACATCGTCGGTCAGCGTTTCGACAATAATCACACGCACTTCGGGATATTGTTCAACAATGGCTGGCAAGTCGATTCGAGTGTTCCCGTCCGAATCGTACTCTGGCTGGCCATTGGTACGTGTTTGAACGTCCGCCATGTAACACTTACCGAACGGATCAAAACAAATCATCACGTAAGGCGATCCCTTGTCCATTTCCACACGGTTTCATTACGATGCACCACGTTCGGATTGCCGAGATAATGGGTCAGGCCGAAACCGTCGGTTGTGAATTGCGGTTCGAATATCGGGTTGACATAATTCGGTTTCCGAGGCCTCCATGAGTTTGCTCCCTTCTTTCCTGCTGCAAATCCATCATCACCCAGCCGTGAGTCAGGCTAAAGTAGTTTGATTGGGGATGCGAAATCGCGAAGAGTTCGCTGGCGACCCGACTATCATGCAGTTCTGATTCCAGGATGCCTGTTGCTTCGTAGAAGCCCAGCGACACCGGATTCGCAATTTGAGGGTCCAGTTGCGACTGCATATCCGCTGCACTTCGCTGAATGGCATTCTGAATCTGCCACGTTGCATAGATTGTTGCCAGCATCGCGGAAGTTACCGTGAGCAGACCGACCCCGAGTAATAATCCCGTGATTTTTAAAATCTTTTGCCACATAAAACACCTCGAACTTTGACACAAAACCGCTGCGATTCAGCTGTGCAACATTTTGAGATTTCGCCAAAGCAGAAGGTATGGCTAAGCAATCCCAAAGAGTGTCTTCTCAGTCCTTTTGAGATACACAGATCACTAACCGTCGTATCCGTTGGAATCGGTTTGCGATTCGGCAGAGCGCCGATAGATGTTTGAAGCAACTCGATCGCTGCCGGTCGCGGCTTACGCCGCGAGACGAACAGCGACTGCCTTCACCTTAGAAATCAAGCAACCGCTCTCTGAACCACTCAGCCTCGCCACCCGTAAACAGGGAAGCCGAAACAGTACGATCGCGGGGAAAATTCACCCCTCGAAAAATATCTGCAGGTTTTACCGCGCTACCGGTACGTACTGCTTGACTTCAAAGGACATACAGATGTTATTTGCCGATTCCGTGCATCTCTATAGCTGGTGCGTCCGTCTTTAGTTTTACAAGTGAGTCCATGTTGACGCTAGATTCGCGGAAATCAAGTCGTTTGAGTGTCGGAGATTTCGATAGAGTTGATAAATCACATTCAGTCAAATCACAATATCGACATTGAAGATTTTTCAGTTTCGGAAGAGCGACAATTTGGGCTAGCCCAATGTCCGTCAGACGCGAATTTTCGATATATACGTCCTCAAGATTGGCGAAACCAGCTAGTAGGCGAACGTCTGCATCGGTGCATTTCCATCCTGGTACCATTCCCCAATCCGCTCGTGCCAGCCCCTTAACCAGCCGGACCTTATCTGCCGGGTATTCGAATCCCAACCGATGTCCGATGCGGGCTGTTGTGTGCTCGTGTTCGTAGTATCCACCCCCGAGTTCGACAAATCTCGATACGAGAGCTGCCTGACTATTGGATTCCGAACGCATCGCGGCGTAGATGGCGAAAAAGGTGGCAAATATCGAGGTGACCACCAGCAGCGCTTTGAGCGAAAACTGACGAACTTTTTGCATCCTGGTCGGCCAATGCAAATAACGACGAAGATCAGGCGGTTGCCGCGACTGACTTGCCATTTGAGAAACCGACGACGGCAAATCGCCTGCATCTTATCGTTATTTTGCGACTTCTTATTCCGAGATTGCATCCTCGGTGTCAGCGATTATGTCCGGCAGGTTACTCGATGCAGAGGTGCCGTGCGAATTGCGGCCCACCAGTCGCGACTGCTCTACAATAACCATGATTACGGTGATGATCAATGGAAGGATCCATCCCCCCACGAATACCGCAGCATTGCCGCCGATACCGTCATAGTCATTATCGTTTCGTAGTCGGGCCATTGCCCGAAGCGCCGGAAGGCTGAAATGCATACGAAACGCGATAGTCAAAAACCATGATAACAGAACAGCAAGGAAAGCACGCAGGGCGAGTGAGTGGAGTGCGCGCGTTTTGAAGGGAGGAAAAATGAACAACCCAGGAACGACGAACAATGACGCGAATGTACCCAGATCGCCAATTGCGGCGCATACCGTGATTGGTAACCATTGTTGCGGACGCAACAAGCCAAGCCCGATATCAACGCCTACCGCAGCAATGAATGTGATTCCAATTGCGGCAAGTGGGCGCATGACTGTCCAAAATAACGAATTGCGCTAACCCGGTTGGCGCGAGTGACCATATTTCGTGTGAAAACGAACCACCGCAACGCGGCATGCATCGCTTTGGTCGCATTGGAGATTAACTGCAGCCCGAAGTAATGAAACCGGCTCCACATCCGATAGACAGAAGAATGAGCAAGCGCCGATACACGGACCGATTTTCGAACAAACGTCGATAACTACAGATACCTATTGAACAAGAGTCCTGCCAACGAGATGACAAGGATCCACAGCACGCCATACCCAGCCACAGAGTAGATGGCCGCTGCAAATACCAGTGTGAGACAGGTTTCGACTTTCAACTCAAATGACACTACGGCAACCGGAAGGAATCCGGCGATGAGTGATAAGTATATTGCGATGTCACCCCGCAGGAACGGCTGTGTATTCCGAAGACTTGGCATTGCATAGGGGATAAACATCCAGCAT
>JBBQSE010000367.1:0-9070 GCA_038214195.1 Planctomycetales bacterium | reverse complement strand
CCGAGATATGGTCCGTGTCGAGGAGAATCATGTGTCAGCCTGTTCGCTCTCGCGACGTGCCTGCTCACGTTCCTGTTCCCGCAGCTGCAGAGCACCCTTGATGATTTCTTTCGTGATATCGTCGTCCGTGAGCATTCCCACACTTTTCTGCCAATCACGTTCGGCAGGGCTGCGTGGATGCGCGCCAAAGACGATCGACTCCAGTTTCCCCACTCGTTCTTCGATCGATGGCATCATTTTTTCCTCAGGAGTTTTGCAGAGTATCGCTGTCCATTATCCACACTCCGCAGAGGCGATCAAGAGCGTTTTCACGCCTGGCCCTGTCTTGTTCGTGTGTGATCGGACGATACCTGACGTTATCAAGGCTGAAGAAGCCCGCAAAAGGCTGACTACGCGCCATTCGCATTTCCCGCAACTTGCCGATACGCTCTGCCCGCTGGCTGGTTCAGGTGCCAGTCGTTTTAACACGTCGAGTCTGCGGACCCGCTGGAAAGCTCAAAGACGCTGTTCTATGTCAAACAATTCATTTCATCAGCGACTGGAGGCTTCTCTGCGGAAGCTGGAGTCCGTGCATCAACGGCGGATGCGTCGTAGCGTGGAAGCGGTTAGCACGACGGAATGCATCGTCGATGGCAGGCACTGCATCAGCTTCGCGACCAACGATTATCTGGGACTGACTCGGCATTCGTCAGTTGTCGCCGCGTTTGCGGCTGCGGCGGCGAAGCAGGCTGGCGCGGGAGCCAGCGCTTTGATCGCGGGGCGTTCTCCGTTTCACAGACAGCTTGAAGAAGCGATTGCAAAATTTGAAGCGACACAGTCTGCCCTGCTGTTTCCATCCGGATTTGCAGCGAACATGGGAACGCTGACGTCGCTCATCGGCGAGCGGGACGCGGTGTTCTGTGATCGCGACAATCATGCCAGCCTCATCGATGGATGCCGCGCGAGTGCGGGTCGGTTGCTGATCTATGATCGGCGAGATCTTTCAAAGCTTGGCGATTCGATTGCCCGCCGTCGCATAGATTTCGACGCCACATTCATCGTCACCGATTCCGTCTTCAGCATGGACGGAACGCTGGCCGATCTGCCACAGTTGTGTGACCTTGCCGACCGTCACGACGCCACGCTGATTGTTGACGAAGCACACGGGACGGGCGTGTTCGGGGCGACCGGTCGTGGCGTCTGCGAACTGCAGGCTGTCGAAGATCGTGTTCCCGTCAAGATCGGGACGCTGAGCAAGGCCATTGGCGGGCTGGGAGGCTTTGTCGCAGGCTCAAATACGCTCTGCGAATGGCTGTGGAACTCTGCCCGAAGTCAGTTCTTTTCCACCGCCCTGCCCCCGGCGGTCTGTGCTGCCGCAGAGGCTGCGCTGCAGGTGATAGCAGACGAACCCCAGCGACGCGCGACGCTCGCAGCGCGATCGATGTTCGCTCGGCAACTCCTGATGGAGGCAGAAATGGAATTGATTCCGGCCCCGGTGGAAAGTCCAATCATTGGCGTGCTGCTTCGCGATGATGACCTCGTCGTCCGCGTCAGCCAGCGAATGTTGGCGACGGGTTTTTTCATTCCCGCTGTTCGACCCCCTACCGTTGCCGCCGGGACAGCGCGGCTGCGAATGTCTCTCTGCTGTGATCACAATGAGGACCAGATTCGGTCTGCAGTGTATCAGCTTCGAGAGGTTGTGCAGTCCGAACGGCGATGATACTGGAATGAACCGGACCAGGGACGTACTCTGCGGTGGCAGCGTGCTGCGTCTGTTTCGGCGGTGATGCCGTTGCGTCGATGGTCTGATCGCGCCGACTCTCCTTTCATTCATCGTCTGCTGATATCAATGTCCCCATCCGAACCCATCGCCCGTCTTCTCAGTCCAGAGCAAATCGATCCGCTTCTGACTCAGCGCGCGGCTCGGCGTGATGGGTTTGTGGACGAGTATCCGTTTTCATCGCACTGGTTCGAGGTGGACGGACATGTGCAGCACTTTATCGATGAAGGCCAGGGGCCGGTGCTGCTCATGGTACACGGCAATCCAACATGGTCGTTTGCCTGGCGGCGACTGGTGAAGGACTTGTGCCGCGATCATCGAGTTATCGCCATTGATCATCTGGGCTGCGGATTTTCGGAGAAGCCGCAGGATCGCAATATCTACACACTCAACGGCCACATTCAGCGCCTGGCGGCTTTGGTACAGTTGCTCGATCTGCAGAAGATAACGCTGTTCAGTCATGACTGGGGCGGCGCGATTGGCATGGGCTGCGCCGGACGGCTGCCAGATCGCTTCGCTCGTTTTGTGTTGATGAATACGGGTGCTTTCCGCAGTCAGGCGATCCCGCTCCGAATTGCTCTGTGTCGCATTCCGCTGCTGGGAACAATCGGTGATCGCGGCCTCAACCTGTTCGCCCGGGCAGCGCTGAGTATGGCTGTCGAAAAACCACTGAGCTCCGCCGCTCGGGCTGGCTTTATTGCGCCGTATGATTCGTGGGCCAACCGGATTGCCGTGCATGAATTCGTGCAGGACATTCCGTTAAACGCCTCGCATCGCAGCTATGCGACTCTGACCGAAGTCGAGCGGTCGCTCGAAAAATTCCGCGATCATCCGGTGCAGCTGGTCTGGGGCATGCAGGACTGGTGCTTCACTCCGAAGGACTTTCTGAGTGAATTCCGTCGCCGTTTTCCGGGCGCAAGCACGCTCGAACTAACAGCTGCGGGCCATTACGTGTTTGAAGATGCTCCGGACGAACTGCTCAGTCAGGTTCGCAGATTTCTGGCCAGCCATTTACTGGCTCAGGCCACCAACAAACGATGAGTGACAAAAGCTCGACTACTCGAACGATGGCGGCTGGCCGGTGGATTCCAGCACAGACATCCAGAGGTCGCCGTTCGGATCGACCTGGTTGCGTTCGCGGATTGCCAGTGGAATCGGCACATGGACGAAACGACCATGCCAGCGGCCGATGACCATTTCTGTGCGACCGCACATGGCGGCATGCACGGCATTATGGGAAAGCCGAAGACTGTAGACGCTGTCGAACGGATTCGCGGAAACGCTGCGGATCATGTAGCTGGGATCGATGTACTTCAGATTCAACTCCACGCCCTTCGCGTCAAAGTGCGAGTTGATGCGGTCTTTCAGGAAGAGACCGATATCGCCCAGCTTTGAGTTTCCTGAGGCGTCAGTGGTCTTTGGACAAGCGGCCAGCAGATCCTGTCCGGCTCCTTCGGCGACGACAATCACCGCATGGCCGCGGTGCGCCAGACGCTCCTGCAGACTGGTGAGCAGTCCTCTGGGTCCGTCGAGCTGAAATGAGACTTCAGGAATCAGCACATAGTTTGCATCGCTTTTCGCGAGGGCGGCGTAACAGGCGATGAAACCGGAATGGCGGCCCATAACTTTGACCACGCCGACTCCGTTGGGAGCCGATGCGGCCTCAGCATGCGCCGCTCGAATCGCTTCTGACGCCATTGAAAACGCAGTCTGAAAACCAAAACTCTGATCGATGAACATGATATCGTTATCGATCGTCTTTGGGATCCCGACGATGGCGATTTTCAGTCCGCGATCGGCGATCTCTTTGGTAATCGACAGCCCGCCGCGGAGCGTTCCGTCGCCACCGACAACGAACAGCATGTTGATCCCAAGTTGCTCGAGACAGTCCACGATTTCCGCTGGATCCTGCTGGCCGCGGGATGTTCCCAAAATCGTGCCACCATGTCCGTTGATATGACTGACAATGTCCGGAGTCAGTTCGACGGTTGAATGCCCGTGACGTGCCGAAAATCCCTGATAACCGTTACGAAACCCCGTGATCTTTTTTAAGCCGTAACGAAACGTCAGCTCCATCACCAGCCCTCGAATCACATCGTTGAATCCGGGGCAAAGCCCACCGCAGGTGACGATACCCGCGCGGGTCTTGGACGGATCAAAATAGATCTTCTTTCGCGGACCAGCAGGCTCGAAGCCGGGCAGTTCATTCGTCGGCAGACCACGCTCGACAGCCATCGACGCGATATTATCGAACAGCACGCGATCCGTTTCATCGACGTTGTTGATTGACCGCTTCCGCGCATTGAGCAGCGGAGCCATTGGGGACTCGATGCGGCAGGTCCCGAGTGACTTCACGACAAAATCGCTGGCGTCGATCACGCTGTTCACCTTGTTTCAGGAAGAGAATGTTTGTCATAACCCAGCGTCGCACGCCCCCTCATCCGGCCTTCGGCCACCTTCTCCCCCGAATTTGGGGGGAGAAGGGACAGTCCAATTAACCCGTCGTTCGCATTCCCGCAGCGACGCCCTGGACGGACAGACGCAACAAATCACGGAGCTTCTGAAGTTCTGCCTGATCGTCGCTGCCGTCGAGTTTTCGGCGGCGGCGAAGTAGTTCGATTTGCATCAGATTGAGCGGATCGATATCGGGATTACGGTCCTCAATCGAGCCTTGAAACCAGGGGGTCTTCGCCAGAAGTTCAGAGCCTCCGACGATCTCCAGAATTGCCTGACGAGACCGATCGCGTTCGCTGGCGATCAGCATCCAAATCTCGCGACGCTGTTCTTCGCTGGTACACAATTCGGAGTAACACTGGCCGATGTACATGTCGGCTTTCGCCAGTGCCGTCGCCGCGTTATCGATGGCGGCCTCGAAGAATGGCCACTGGCGGTACATTTCAAGCACCGTCTGCCAGTCGGACCGATTGTTGTACTTCATGTCCGAAAGCGCGGTGCCGAGTCCGTACCATGCCGGAATCAGGCAGCGGTTTTGTGTCCATGCGAAGACCCACGGAATGGCCCGCAGATCATTCAGTGTCCGCTGCCCTGTTCTTCGTGATGGACGCGACGCGATCGGCAGATTTTCGATTTCTTCAATAGGCGTCGCCTCGCCGAAGAATTCAAAGAAGCCCGGCGTATCGACAAGTGTTCGATAGATTTTCAGAGAACGCTCCGACAACGACTCCATCAGCTCCCGCCATTCCGGTCGAACGGTCGGGCGAGGAATGTTGCTGGCGATGAGTGTTGCATACGTGACCTGTTCCAGATGCCGATAGGCCACATGGATGTCGTCGTAGCGTTCGGCAAGAATTTCGCCCTGTTCGGTCAGCCGCAGTGACCCACCCAGCGCATCCGCAGGCAACGACAGGATCCCGCGGGCCGCCGGTCCGCCCCCGCGACCCAGAGAACCGCCACGACCGTGGAAGAACGTCAGCCGGATATTCCGATCCGCAGCCGTCTGATGCAGCAGATCCTGAGCCCGATCAAGCCCCCAGCACGCCGCCAGATAACCTCCGTCTTTAGTACTGTCCGAATACCCCACCATGACCGTTTGCCGGTTGTCCTGGCCGCGCAGATGTTCCGCGTAGACCGGCTGATCGAGGATCTCCGCCATGACTGCAGGAGCCGCCTTCAGGTCATCAATCTTTTCAAACAGCGGGATGATGCGAAGAGACGTCAATGGTGCTGGCAAAGTGTCACTGGAAGATCCTGATGCGGGTTCCGCACAGGCACGTCGCCACAACCAAAGTACCGTCAGCAGGTCTGAAGGCCAGCGAGTCATGCTGATGACATGTCCGCCGAGGCAGTCAGCTCCGAAGCGTTCGACGGCCTGCCGCAGCATGCGAAACAGGTTCAGTGTTTCCTGAGTAAGCGGTTCGAGCCGCGCTTCGTCGATGGGTTTCGCGAGCCCCATCGTGTTTGTGAGCAGAGCCTGCCGCTCCGGTTCCTCGAGCGCGGCGAAGTCGTCACAGTCGCCGGTGGCCCGCAGCAAATCCGTCAGGACTTCGCGATAGCGTCGGGCATCCTGGCGCACATCCAGCCTTGTCAGATTCAGGCCGAAGACCCGCGTCAGATCAAACCAGCGCTGCACTTCCTCCGCCAGCACTCGCTGACCGTGGCATGCGTTGAGGCTTACGATGAGAGCATCTACGTCTCGTTCCAGTTCCGGGCCGTCGCGATACGCTCCTTCACGAGCTGGCTCAGCGAGTTCCGTGCAGCGCGACTGCTCCAGACGCCATTGGATCAGCCTGATCCAGCGACGGTAGATTTCGTCAGGCGGGACACGAGCGAGCGTCGCGGCGAACTCAGGCCCGTGTTCTTCCGCGTCCTGCACTGCGCTGGCAAGGTCAGTCCCGAGCGAGACTTCGTTTCGGGACACAGACAGAAAATCGAACATCCTGCGGCACCATTCCACGTGTCGCTCAATCGCCGCATCACGCAGCCATACCAGAGTCTGCGCAGTAATATCCCAAGTCACAAAAGGATTGCCGTCGCGATCGCCGCCCATCCAGGAACCGAATCGCAGGAATCCTGGCAGAGTGAATTCGTGATCCGGAAACTCGCGCGAAAGTGATTCACGCAGCGAGAGGTAGATTTCCGGAACGACTTCCCACAGTCGCGGCATGATCGACAGACCGCGCGCCACTTCTTCCAGAACCGACGGGCGCATCGGGCGGAGAAACTCCGTTTGCCACAGCACAGTCAGATCGGCCCGCAGTCGAGTCAGGACGCCCGTTCGTTCACGCGGCAGCAGCTCGACGCGATCCAGTTCTTCGAGGCAAAGCCGCATGCGACGCAATTTGGCGCGGATCGACCGCCGCTTTGCTTCGCTGGGATGAGCAGTAAAAACCAGTTCCACATCGAGGCTGTTGAGCGCCTCCTGAATCTGTCCGGCGCTCAGTCCGGTGGATTTCAATTGCTGAATGGACGCGCCGATGGATTCGCTGATGGGATCCGGATGCCGTTCCTGTTCCCGCTTTCGCAACACGCGAACCCGCTGCCGATCTTCAGCGATATTCGCAAGGTCAAAAAAGATGCTGAGGGAACGAGCAACGAGCCGGACTTGTTCCTCGTTCAACAAGTTAATCCGCCGCGACAGCATCGCCTCCGCGCCGGGCACGTTGGCTCGACGCTCGCGCGCCAATTGTCGAATCTCCGTGACCAGCTGAACGGCTTCCGGTCCTTCGTCCTCAGTCACAACCTGACCGAGCAAATCTTCCAGCAGGCGCGTGTCACGGCGAAGTTGATCGGTATCGACCATGGAACGTTCAGGATCCTTGTCAGGCAGAATGAAGCAAACTACTGATGGACCGCTGCACAGCGCGTGCCGAATCGCCCTATCTTTCGGCCGTCACGCGGCCAGATCGTGAAGGCTATCGAATCGAACCGGAGATTCACACATCCTTTGGGACGTTGCGTTTGTGAGAAGTTAAGCCGCATCGCGCCAATTGTCACTGCTGCGCCCGATGCATGATCATTCCGCTCGCAGTGATTGCCTGCATTTCCAGCGTGCTATGCAACAAAAGAGATTGCTGCAAAGCTCGATGTGAGTCTGAGTACCGTTCAAACGCACCTGAAACGATCGCGGGAAAAAACCGGATCCCGCAATCAGGAGTCCCTCGCCGCCTTCGCCGCACGGTATTGCCTCACCCCTGAACGTCCAGCTACTCGTGATGTTTGCTGAGCGGCCGCGATTGCATCATGGTGTGCGAGCCGGGAGCGCAGTACCGGGATTGTCTTGGACTCGGCATCGGAAAAGCAGGGTCGCCGATTCGTCGAGAGTGAAGTCCGCCAGAACGTGCGCGAGATTCAGATTGTCCAGCGACTCCAGCAGATCGTCGTTGTAGAGCGTGTCCCCTGAAACGAGGAATTCCTTTGATTCCGCCGACTGCAGCATGTTGCGAACAAGATGCACGGTCTCGCCAAAATAATCCAGGCGATCGTTCAGTGTGGTGACCAATGCCGGGCCGCGGTGGAATGCTATTCGACGCGGCAGAGAATCTGGACCCTCAGGCTGCAACATCTTTGTGGCTGCCTGCAGCGCCGCCCTCGAATCAGTAAACGTTGCCAGGATGCCTTCTCCCATGATTTTGACGATCGCTCCGCCGGACGAACGAATGATCTCGTCCATCTGCCGCAGGTCTTCGCGGATACGTCCAAATGCGGGACCATCACCGAGTTCCGCGTAGAGTCGGCTGGCCTCACAGATTTCGGCCATCAGCAATGTCACGCTGGTGACGGAGACGATCTGTCCTGGCGAGTCCAAAGTCGGCCAGTTTCGCCAGTGGAAGGATGGTCTCGCTCGGATCGTAGTCAGTGCCCGGCACCATGCGCATGAAGTCAACGCCGGCCGCTGTCAGCAGGATGTTGTCGGGTTTCACGTCTCTGTGAAAAACCTCCTGCTGATGAGCGGCCGCCAGCCCTCGGGAAACATCCAGAATCAGTCGCAAAGCCTGACGCTCCGGAATTTGCCGACCCGCTTTGATGACATCCGTCAGTGCGCCTCCGTACACGAATTCAATCGCCAGAAAATGAAATCCCTGATCGCTGTTGAAGTCGAGGATATTTGCGATCCAGGCATTTTCGATTCTCGCCAGCAGGCGGGCTTCCTTGGCAAACCGGCGGACCACGAGCGGATTGCGAGCCAGTTGCGAATTGAGGACCTTGATGGCAACGATCTCACCGCCGGTTGACAGGCGCGATCCAGTCTCTCGAAAACCCGCAGACCGTCTTCGGCCTTCGCCGTGAATGCCGCCCAGTGCGGCGTTCTGCCGAGTGGCGACAATCGTTCGTAATTCCGAACTTCGCCGTGCCTCACGATGGGAAACTCCTGAACGCATAAATGTCATGTCGCCGCGACCGACACTCAGCGTGCTTGCGGAGTCTACTGTGGAACAGAACGATTGTCGCTCCGGTTCCCTGAATGTCGGTCCCGAAACAATTCCCCGTTTGACGCGCCCTGCCGGGGAGTCAGAGAACCCAAAACGCCTCGCCGATGGTTTTGAAGTTGCGCAGTCGTCTTGATACTAACCCGAAGCGCCAGCGAGGCAACGAATTACGTCTGCCATTCCGGGTGAAGTTTTTGCCTCTCTGGCGCTTCGGGTTAGTGTTGTGGACGCAATCGAGACTTCTGTGCTTTACCGCGAAGCGGTTCGAGAAATTAGCCGGTGGTCAGCGCAGCGCCACCACCGGTTACGTTGCAAGAAATTGGGTTCGCACCCTGACAAGGGTGCCAGATTTGGGTTTCTGGCATCCCTTCAGGATGCGTGGCACCATTCCTTCTTTACCGGTGGTGCGCCTGTTGGCGACCAC
>JBBQSE010000366.1:0-9071 GCA_038214195.1 Planctomycetales bacterium | reverse complement strand
TGGCACTGTCCAACTAAGTGGATCCGTTGGCTCTTGTGCCTGATTCTGTGAATTCCGGAATCAGGCCCCGGCGTTTTTGGTCCTGTTCCTTCATCACCGCTTTTGTCATGTAGACAAGCATCATGATTCCAGCGACGACGCAGAGAATAAGCAATGGAGATCCGTAGCTCAGTTGTCCGTCGTAGTGGCGCGCAAAGAAAACGCCATCCGTCTTGAGTTTGCCATTTTCGCCCGAATAGAACGTCGCCAGGGCGTTGTTGCAGAAATGGAATGCCATCGCCGGGAACAGGCTGCGGCTGTAGATTGCCAGCAGACCAAGAACCAGACCCAGCAGCGCCGCATTGAACGCCTGTTGGGGAATCATGTGAATGATACCAAACATCAGGCTCGAAATGGCGATGGCGATCGCCAGTCGGCCACCGCGGGCCAGGCCACTCAGAATGAAGCCGCGAAACGCCAGTTCTTCGCAAATCGCCGGCGTCATCGCAAAGACCATCAGCAGCACCCACGTCGGCCGATCGTGTGTTTTCATCAGGTCCATGACGCGCTGCGTGGATTCCGGGAGTTCCGGGAACACCTGATGTTCCACAAGGAATCGAGCGAGTTCCATGCTCAGCGGATGGGCGACGACGGCGAGACCGATCCCGAAGGCCATTGCTTTGATTGACGGCATCCGCAGCCGAAACGTGGCGCGGAGACTGGTCGTCAGCAGCAGACCCATAAAGACTGCGGGACAGGCGATCATGGTCAGTTGCTGGACGACGATCAGTCGCATCATGCTGCTTCCCGGATCCGCCCCAGTCAGATCCGGCTGCATATACGTCATGGCAAAAAGCTGCAGCATCAGGATGAGGATGAAGCAAAACACAGCTTCTGGAAACGCGGGCACAGCGTCTTTTTTTCGCAGCATCAGGCGGAACCACAAGCGCAGGTCAAATTTTTCCGCCTCGCGAAACAGAACATCTTCACTATTGTAAAGTTCAATCGCCCACCACAGCGCCAGGACGCTGTAACCGATACTCGAAACCAGCACCGGTATCGCATAGACGACCAGGTTGTCGGCGCCGGGCGCATTGAGCAGCAGTCCTTTGAGCAGCAAGGCCACATTCACGACCGGAATCACGCTGTACAGCGGCGTCATTTCAACCGCCGGTGACAGACAGAACATAGTCAGCCCCATGACGACCATCAGCAGCGGTGTCAGATAGTATTGTCCCTCCTTGGTGGATCTCGCAAACGTAGCCAGCGCGAGACACAACGAACTAAACAATGCGGAAAGTGGCAGCAGCAGAATGACCATCCACATCATCGGCATGAAGCCAGGGAGTTCCAGACTGATCTTGTCAGACAGACCACGCCCCATTCCAGCCGCCATTTGCTGACCTGTGAATCCCATACTGAGCAGGTTGAGTATCGCTGTCGCCACACTGAACAGCATGATCGTCGCGAACTTCCCCAACACCAGCTCCACGCGCCGCGCGGGACTGATCAGCAGGGTCTCCATGGTGCCGCGTTCTTTCTCGCCGGCACCCAGGTCGATTGCGGGGTAAAACGCTCCGGTCAGCGCCATGATGACCAGCAGGGCCGGGAACATCTTGCTCCAGACACTCGCTGCGACCTGTTCCTGAAGGGCGATTTCGACGTACGACAATCGCGCGGGGTGTTCTAGTTCGACTGGAAGCGACGCGTTCTCAAAGCTCTCTCGGCGAACGCCGTCTTCCCAATTGGCCAGTGCCGTCTGGACGCGTGCAAACGCCACGCTGGATTTGTCATCCGCGCTGTTACGAATGATCAGAAGGGGAGGCACATGCACGAGCGGCGTGGCGTCGGCTTCCGATCCTTCCGAACGTGCCTTGATCTGCTCGTTCATAGACCGCATTGCGGTGCCGTACCCCTTCGGGACGACGACCAGGACCTGAAAGCCGCTGTTACCAAAGAGTTCGCTGATTAGATCCTGCAGCGTTTCGCGAGCCCCGGCGCTCGTCACTCCGCCTGCGGGATTGTCCGGATTCTCGGAACGCATCGCCCTGAGTACCTGAAGCGATTCGACTTGTTTGGCCAGTTCGTGCGCCGCCGTCAGAAGCTCGGCATCGGATTTTTCCCCGGGGCGAAGGTGGGGCTTAGCGGAAGGGAGCGAGGCGTCGCCCGACTCCGGTGTAGCAGATTCGGAGTCGTTCGCAGGCGATGATTCGTCCTGTACGGAATCCGCGTGAACCGCGAGCTGTGTGTGTTCAGCGAGTATTCGCAGTCGTGCGGTATCCTTTTCCCCGTCTGCGTACCACTCGTGACGAATCCCATTTTCGTCCAGCAACGCGGGGGATTCCGGCAGATCATCCGCATTCAGAATGACCACCACTCGCTGTTGTTCGCTGAACGTCAGCATCATTTCCAGAATGCCCAACCCCATCATCGGGTACAGCAGCACGGGCAGCACTGTGATCATAAACAACGTGCGTCGATCGCGGAGTTGATCGCGAACTTCACGCATGAAGACAAGTCTTACGTTTCTCCAGCTCACGATGGCACCTCAGCGCCCGCCTGCTTCTTCTCTTCAGCGACTTCATCTTCCCGGCGCTGCACAAGATCGAAGAACAGCTCTTCCACATCCGGCTGGTTGTAACGTTCGGCAAGTTCCGGCAACGTGCCCTCCGCGAGGATTTTGCCGTGATGAATCACGGCAATTCTGTTGCAGAGTTTTTCGACTTCACGCATGATGTGCGTGGAAAAAATGATGCATTTGCCCTGATCCCGCAGCGCGGCGACGGCCTTCAGCACCGCTCGGGCGACCAGTACATCCAGGCCCGACGTCGGCTCATCGAAGATGATCACGGGCGGATCATGCACAATCGTACGCGCGATGGACACTTTTTGTTTCATGCCGGTCGACATTTTTCCGCCGAGTCGATCACGAATTTCGTGCATCTGCAGAATATCGAAGATCTCATCGATGCGTCGCTGTAGTTTGTCCTCAGGAATTCCGTAGAGTCGGCCGTAATATTCGACCATCTCACGGGCCGTCATACGATCGTAAATGCCCGTGTTGCAGGACATGAAACCGATCCGACCTCGAACGGCTTCGGGATCGCGAACGACGTTGATGCCATCGACCTCCGCCACGCCGCGCGTCGGACGCAGCACGGTACTCAGGATTCGAAGACACGTCGTCTTGCCCGCGCCATTAGGGCCAAGCAGTCCGTAAATCTCCCCCGGACGTACTTCAAATGATACGTTGTCCAGCGCTCGAAAAACGCCGCCACGCTGATCGGCGAATTCTTTACATAGTCCCTGAACTCGGATCATGAATTCAACCAGCGGGATAGAGAGGGGACAGGCAAGGCCAGGGGCGGCGAACTCGAAGGGCTGTCGGCTGCCGCCGTTCGCCTGCAATGTCTCAGCCTACCACATTTCGCGGGCGGTGTTCGATCGCGTCTGCCACACGACGCACGATTACGACTGCAGAATCGGCAGAACCGGTGCAGGTTGTGCTGGATGGTACTCAGCCCCCTGATCGATGTAATCGTAAAACACGTTGCGCTGGCGGGGAATATACCCAACGTTCTCAATGCACCGGCGAATGGTGTCCACCGTCAGGTGATGAACGGTGCCAGCCTGTGACACGACGTTTTCTTCAATCATCAGGCTGCCCATGTCATTGGCTCCGAACAGTAAGGCGAGTTGCCCTACTTTTTCGCCCTGAGTGACCCATGAAGACTGAATGTTTGGAACGTTGTCCAGATACAGCCGACTGATCGCCTGCGTCTTCAGATATTCGAACGCTCCGGCAGGCGGAATGTGAGACATATCCGTGTGATCGGGCTGGAATGTCCAGCAGATGAACGCTGTGAATCCGCCGGTCTCGTCCTGCAGTTGGCGAACTCTCTCCAGATGCTCGATCCGCTCGGCGAGTGTTTCGACGTGACCAAACATCATCGTGGCTGTTGATCGTCCGCCGAGTTCATGCCAGACTCGCATCACGTTGAGCCAGTCGTCGGTGAGCACTTTGCCTCGCGTGATCTCTTTGCGAACGCGATCGACAAGAATCTCGCCGCCGCCGCCAGGCAGGCTTCCCAGTCCGGCCGCCTTCAGGCGTTCCAGAACGGTTTTCAGGGGCAGCTTCGAGATCTTTGTGAAGTGATGTATCTCCGGCGGGCTGAAGCCATGAATGTTGACCTGAGGAAAATGCTGCCTCAGCGTTCGGAGCATATCTTCATACCATTCCAGCGGCAGCTTTGGATGCAGACCGCCCTGCAGCAGAATCTGATCACCGCCGAGTTCCACCGTCTCTTCGATTTTCCTAAGCAGCGTCTCGATGGGAAGCACGTAGACGTCCGGATGATCGGGCGGGCGATAGAACGCGCAGAAATCGCAGACCGCCGTGCAGGCGTTCGTGTAGTTGATGTTGCGGTCGATGTTGTATGTGCGGAACGGCTCCGGATGCAGACGCTGAGTGACGGCGTTGGCAGCGGCTCCCAGCGCGGCCAGGTCGTGCGACTGTATGAGCGCCACTCCTTCCGCAGGAGTCAGTCGGTCACCAGCCACTGCTTTGTCAAGCAGTGACGCAATCTCGGAAGACGATTTCAACATCAGGTTTCACCAGGTTGTGCTGAGCGGCCAGGTCGGCGAACAATTTCAGTCCGCTCCGTTCGGCCGATGTCAGATGATAGTGGAGGTTCTTTGTGAGATAGTTGTACGCGACATCTTTCGTCAGTCCCAGTCGCGGTGCTTCCTCAGCGGCGATGTTGCCAATTTTTGCCAGCCCAAGATCGCGAGCGTGCGAGAGCGCGTCATCGACACCCTCCGTATCGGCTTCCTGTCGAGCCACCCACATCGCAAACACAAACGGCAGCCCCGTCCAGTCGTACCAGACCTGTCCAAGGTCCATGACTTCGACAAACGACTCTTGCGGATCGTGCATCGCCCGGTCACCGATGAGCAGAACGGCGTCAGCGGTACTGTCACGCGTCGTGGACTCCATCTTGAGCGGTTCGGTCTGAGGGATCACGCCGTATCGATCGGCAAGAATCACCTTCGTCAGGGCGGCGCTGGTGCGGGATCCTTCATCGAGCGCCAGACGGCGTATGTCGCCTGGGTGAACGCGACAGTAGAGTTTCACGCTCATCACAGGCCCACGGGCCGCCACACAGGCATCAGAGATCACTTCGTAACCCGTTCGGCGAAAATACTCAACGGATGGAATCAATGCGACGTCCAGGAAACCGTCGGACAAGGAATCGGCGAGGCGGCTGGGGTAGTCAAGGGCGAGATGCGCCAATGGCAGCAGGTCCTCAATACCCTCAATGAGTGGACGTGAGTTCAGGTAGCTGACCGCGCCAATTCGCAGCTGATTGATCGATGAATTGTGTGTCAGTGTTGTCATGATTCAAAACACGGAAAAAATCGGGACTTCGTTCCCAACATCCACCCGATCCGGCACAGTATAAGGTCAGTGCCAGATCACTCAACCGCTGGCTTCACAAACACTCCAGTCAGTCTCACAAGTACGACAGGCGAAGGTCTTTATCGCGAAGAGATCAATTCGTGATGGTTTAGCCCGTGGTCGCAGACCAGGATGCCCGCGAACCGAACTGAACAGCCGCCACGAGACTAAACTGCCATTTTTACGACTGCCGGATGATTGATCCGTCGATACAAGCGATTGCATTGTTTTCTGCCTGTCACACCGCATTCCACGCCAACAATTAACACCGCATCATTGCAACCGACCATAAGGACTGAGAATGAGCCAAATCCCTGATTTAAATATTGCCCTTGTCGGCTGTGGCACGGTGGGAACCGGCGTTGTCAGAATTTTGCAGACATCGGCGGAATCGATTCGGCAGCGGACCGGGCGTTCCATTCAGTTACGGCACGTGGTCGTGCAGAACCGCGGGAAACCCCGGGATGTCGATCTGACAAAGATGGCTGTATCTGACGAAATCGATTCAGTCGTCAATGACCCTCAGATTCAGGTCGTGATCCATGTCGTTGGCGGCATCAGCCCGGCTCGTGAGGATGTCATCCGGCTGCTGAATTCAGGCAAAGACGTGATCACGGCGAACAAGGCTCTGCTATACGCCCACGGTGAAGAACTGTTTGCGCTCGCTGGGAAACTGAATCGCACGATCTGTTTCGAAGCGGCCGTCGCCGGAGGAATTCCGATCATTTCCGCAGTCAACACCGCACTCACCGCCAATCGCATCATTTCGATTGAAGCCATCCTGAACGGGACCAGCAATTTTATTCTCACGCGGATGCTCGACCTTCGCCAGACCTACGATGACGTTTTGAAAGAAGCTCAGGCACGCGGCTACGCGGAAACGGACCCGGCGATGGACGTCGATGGCACCGATGCCGCGCAAAAGTTGTCAATTCTGACAGCGCTGGCCTGGGGCACGCGGGTCAGGCTGGAGGACATTGTCCGGCAGGGAATCCAGCAGATTGAATTGCTGGACCTGCTGGTGGCGCAGGAACTGGGCTACCGTGTCAAGCTTTTGGCAATTTCGCATCTCGCCAAGGGGCGACTGGAAGTTTCCGTGCAGCCGACTCTTGTGCGTTCAGATCGCGCGGTTGCGATGACAAACGGAGCGGACAACATCGTTTCGATTGAAGGTGATGCCGTGGGACTGGTGCGAATTTCCGGCGCTGGTGCCGGTCAAATGCCCACCGCCTCCGCAGTGATCGCCGATCTGATCGACTACGCCACCGGACGGGCAGCGATCACGTTTCAATCCATCCTTCGGCGACAATCAATGCCGCCGGTTCCACTGCAGCCTCAGGAAGAACTCAGTCGCCGCTACTATCTTCGCTTCACTGTCGCCGACAGACCGCATGTGCTGGCCGATATCGCCGATATCCTTGGGCGTCATGAAATCAGCATCAGCAGTGTGCGACAGGACGAAACTGAGGACATCGACGACGAGTCCGGCGTGGCGCGTCTGGTCATCATGACCCACCGCACCACAGAAGGCCGTCTCCGAAATGCTGACACGGAAATCGCTGCACTCTCGTCAATCCGCGGAGATCGCATCCGGATGCCGATTGCGGACTGATTGGGCGGTCATGGACTCTTTGTAAAAGCCTCAACCGCGTCTTCCACCGTATCAAAAATTTCAAGCACCTGGTCCAGTTTTGTCGCGGTGACCGCCGCTTTACAGAAAGAGCTAAGTTCGCAGAGTCCGAATCGGCCTGAGGCGCGAGCGGAAATAATCTTGTGAGCCTGTACCATTCTGCCAAGGAATGCTGAACCAACAAATTTTACATGCTGCAGATCCATTACAACCAATGGGGGAGTTGCGGACTCAGCCAGTTCCAGGCATGGCACCAGTTGATCCATCATGTGTCCGTACAGCGAGGCAAAATCGACACCCGGTCGAATCAAAGTCACTGCTCCAATTCGCAGGATTTGAGGTGGAGTCAGTGTGTTCATGATCGAATTCAATCCGGGAAACTTCGAGCGGGTTAAAATCCAGCAGTCGTGGTTTGATTAACCAAGGACAGACGAAACGGGCGTGCCTTTGTCGGCAATGTGAAATGGTCGACCTGACGGCGACTTGAATTCCTTATCGAGCGGCAGTCCGCAGGCGGCGGCGATTGTGGCGTTGAGATCGTGCGGCAGGCAGTGGCCGTCCTCAACCGAGCGTCCGGTGGAATCGGTGTGACCGACGACCTGGCCGCCCTTGATTCCGGCTCCCGCCAGCAGGCAGGAGAACGCTCCAGGATGATGATCGCGACCAGCATTCTGGTTGATCTTTGGCGTTCGGCCGAACTCAGTTCCCAGGACGACAAGCGTCTTGCTGAGCAGTCCCTTTGACTGGAGATCGTCCAGCAACGCAGATAGCGCCTGATCAAGCTGTGCAGCCTTCTCAGTGAGGTTTGTGGGGCCATAAATGTCGTTGTGGTTGTCCCAGCTTCCGAATTCCACTTCCACGAAACGAACCTTCTTTTCGACAAGTCGACGAGCCAGCAAACAGCCCTGGCCGATGCGGTGATTTCCGTACGTCGTGCGGATCGATTCCTCTTCTTTGCTGATGTCAAACGCGACTAGATCGGGACTCTGCAGCAGGCGAACGGCTTCCCGGTAATAGTCAACATAAGCTTCGACTTCTGTTGACTGATATTTGTTCTTGAATCCGGCGTCGAACCTGGCAATCAGCCGCTGACGAGTCTTGAAATCGTCTTCCTTTAGATATTTTGGCGGGGCCGTGTTCTGCAGCCCCACTTTGGGATCGGCGACGGGGGCCGGAGACGTGTCGGCCGGCAGATATCCCTGTCCGGGGTGCCGATTGGCGGCACCGACGATGACGCTGCCCGGCAGATCTTTGTTCAGTTTTCCCGACACATGCGTTAGCCATGAGCCCAAAAACGGGTGGCGGATCGAACCGATTTGCTTGAAGCTGGTCCGCATCAGATAGGTGCCCGGCTCGTGGGCTCCCGTTTCTGTCGTCATCGATCGAATCAGTGCAATGCGATTCATCTGCTTTGCAATCAGCGGCAGATGGTGGCCGATGCTGATTCCCGGAACCGAAGTCGCGATGGCCTTTGTTTCGCCTCCTTCCTCCTTGTCAGGTTTCGGATCAAAGGTGTCGATGTGACTCATCGCACCGTTCATGAACAGGTAAATCACATGTTCCGCTTTTGCAGGAGCGGACGCGGATCCGGCCATTGCAGAGGAATTCATCAGTTCATTCGCAAACGGGACCACGCTGACTCCCAGCGCGGCGCGAGCGATTGACGACAGGGCTTCGCGACGAGTTTTTTCATCGGCCTTACGGAGCAGAGATTTCATGGCAGACTCGGATTGAGGATTTTCCGCAGGATGGGTCTCCAGACCCGCCCTGCTTCTTGTATTTCCGGACGGGCCTGGAGA
The DNA here is from genome assembly GCA_038214195.1 of Planctomycetales bacterium. Classification (GTDB taxonomy): domain Bacteria; phylum Planctomycetota; class Planctomycetia; order Planctomycetales; family Planctomycetaceae; genus SXXK01. The sequence continues at coordinate 205 of JBBQSE010000366.1, read as the reverse complement.
CCCGTCCTACGAATCGGGTGTTACTGAATGAACAGGAATTCTTTCGTATTGATCAGCGCCCAGATCACATTTCCGTAACCGGCGTTGCCGCTTGACTTGATTTCCGTACGAGCAATCTCATCCTCATTCGAACTGGCTTTACGCGAGAGGATACTCAAAAAAATGACATCGATTCGCTGGTCAACCGACTTGCCTTTAATAGTGT
>JBBQSE010000365.1:0-9082 GCA_038214195.1 Planctomycetales bacterium | reverse complement strand
AATGGTTTCCCCGGACGCTTACCTTGATACTTTCGAAAATCTGATCTCCCGAATTTTTCAACACGGAAACCAGCTTTCCGATCTCAGCTTTCACAGTACCAAGACGGTGCCGAACATTGTCACACTCCTTGTCGGCCTCCTGAGCTTTTGAGTCAATCAACTTCAGAGCTTCTGTGATGATCTGCATACGAGCTTCATCACTCGTACCAATCTCGGCAACACGCGCTGCTACAGTCTCTTCCAATGGTTCTGCCGGTATTCCCTGGGCATCACATTCCGTACGTCGGTGATGATTCTTTCGAGTGCATTCGTAGCAAAGCGACGCTTCGTTCCTACCAGGCGCACTCTTGGGCGTCATGACGGCACCGCAACCACATCGAACCAACCCACGAAGGGTGTAGCCTCTTCCGCGGCTTTGAGTCCGATTTGAATGATTCCTGGATCTCTAATCCTCGCATTCATGCCCACGCGAGGTATAGCACCCGCTCGTCTTATGGTGCGGGATTCGCCAACTGACGTCGAGCGCGTTCGATGGAATCAACGACAGCCTGGACGTACTGCTGATCAGAAAATGGACTCATGATGTAGGACTTGATTGCGACGATGGGCTGGCCGTAGTCCGTTTCCCGGAAGCGATCGGTCATTGATAGCACGACACCATCGCCACGGAGTGCTTCAGCGTGAACGATCTGAAACACTCTGCGATTGTATTCGTTGTATTCCTTCAATTGCGGCGCATAGCTGGCGTCGGCTTGTTCGAGTTTCGGGAATTCGAACGTGTCAACGTCATCCGGATAGACTCGAAAAAGCGTCACCGGGCCGAAGTTCTCCGGATTCATCACGCTGATTGACGGCTGAGCGCTCAAACGATTGCGAAGTGTCTCGGCCATCGTGACCAGATGCCCCAGTAAAGTCCGCAGTCCAGCTTTTCCCATAAGCTGCAGCGCTCCCAGAGCCGCCATCGGGCCGCAGCCGGAGCGGCTGGTTTCCAGAGTAAATCGACCGGGATTGTATTCGCCGGACTGAAACAGATACGGCGTCGTCGCCTGATCGCGGGCCAGCAAATTCAGATCCTGCCCATCCTTTGCAAAGAACGCGCTGGAAACGTACGGCGCAAAGCCCGTCTTGTGATAGTCCACGCCGATCGAATCCGCCAGATTCAGGTGCCGTATCCGACGATTCGCTCCCGCGAGAGCTCGCAATGTTCGATCCGGAAACTGCAGCAAATTCTGAGTGAAGTCGTAGTCTCGAAAAACGCTCCAGGCCCACCCGATAACGGCATCGGCGTGCAGTTGCGGAACGTAGTCCAGTGAGAATTCGCGAACGAGGTTGTCGCGAATCTCATGGATCTGTTCCAGATGATCCAGCCCAAACGCATCCGTAGTACCCATCGTAGCGATGATGCAGGCAACTCGCCGACCGTCTTTGAGCAGTCGCCGCAGTTCGCTTTCCAGCAGACAGGTGCGAATTTCGTTATTCGGAGCGGTCGGAATTTTGACGACATTGTCCAGTCCCAGTCCCAGCCACGACGCAGCTGTCATCGCGGCATAGTGAGCCTGGTCAGAACAAACGACGACCGGACGATCTCCCACGATTCCCGTTCGCATCGTGCCCGGTAAAGCTTTCTCAATCCCCAGTCGAATCGCATACAGCAGCGTGCCGGTCCCGCCGAACGTAAACACGCCTCCGGACTTTGTGGGATCGTATCCCATCAGTTCAGCCGTCATACTGACGACTTCGGCTTCCGCCAGCGCGATGCCCCGGCTTGCTTCTTCGCTGCAGAGATTCGGATTGTAGATGGCAGGCAGCAGTGTCCCGAGGATACCCGGAATGCAGGGCGGACTGATGACATTGACCTGCGACCGCGGATGTCCCCAAATAAACATTCCTGACAAATGATCCACCAGATCCCGCGAAACCTGCTCGACGGTGCTCATCGCATCCGGCATTCGAGTTTGCACGGCGGCGGCAAAGTCCACCGCTTTCGGTTCACCCAGCACCGGCCGCTGCGATTTCATCGCGTCAACACGGTCAAGTGCTCGCAGCACGGAAAACACAAACCACGCATCATGTTCCTGATCCGAAACCGGCTGAGGAAAAGCGCGACGCAGGGTAGTAAGATTGTCGCGGTAATTCGTCATAAGTTGAGTTTGTTGTGCGTGTGCGGATGGGCCATTGTGTCCATGTCACAATTCCCGATAAGGCGGGTTGTATCTGACGGCAGCTCAATCTGCACGTTCCTCCGCGCACAAGAACCATCTCATGCCGGAGAGCTTCAGTCGTTCGGTGACGATCTGCGTGCAGGCGGATTCCATGATGCCGTCGCCTGATTCTCTTCCGGAACGGCGGCCAGATACACCGTGCCTGTTCGCTTGCCGTCGGCGTACACACTGAGCATTGCGACAGACGCCATTTCAAAGTTCCACGGAAATTGAAGGCAACTGCGTATGAATACTTCACTTCGCGCCAGTCGCGAATTGGTTTTTGCCTACCTGATCAAGCCCATCAAAATGGATGACCTGCAACCAGCGAATTGGCTTTCCATGCTGCGGTTTTGCGAGTTAAGCGTTCTGCTGCGGCGATTGGAGGTGAGTTTCTGAACGGCACAGGCAGTGCATGCAGGAGGTTGAACCTGCACGGAGGGGAGCTGGGGATGTTGTTTCAGAACTGGTCCAAAGCTAAGAACGATTCTCGTGCTGATGGTTCCATGACCTTTCCGCCGGAACGCCAAAAAACTCGCGGACTTTGGCAACGAGTTGATGTTCCGTCATTTTGTCCGCAGTCTCGACGGAAACATGCTCCGGGACGCGTGAACTGGAACTAAGTTGTTTTTGCAACTCGTGCTTTGCCTCGCCCGGCCCGAGAATCAGTAAAAAGTTCGTAACATTGATATGCGACAAAACCTCTTCGTAAAAATGCGCCAGATCCGCCGCGAGTTTTCGCTCGTGTCGATTTTCACACTCAACCTGAAGCGATTCAAATGATCCTGTCGGATGATCACTCGATCGCCGCGATTGTTTTTCGGCCTCAGAATGGACATGGATGACGTTCTCGCCCGCGCTCGAAAGCTCGACAAGAATTGCCTGTCGGTGATCGATCCAGATGCCTGTTTTTGAAGTCATGATTCAGTCTCAACAAGATGGTGGAGTAGATATGAAACACACTAAAATCTGACGATCACATGGCAACTTTGGGATACCGCTGCACAAGCACTTCACACGAGGAGTGTCCGAGGACACTCTCCGTCACGGACCCAAGAACCAATCGTTCAAAGTCCCGATTTCCATGACACGGCATGATGGTCCGATCTGCATGGTGTTCATTGACATACTTTACGATGCCGTCTGCGGGATCACCTGTCGCATTCGCAAACGTCACTCCGGATTATGCACTTGCTGTTCCTAATTGACTCTGAATAACACGAGGGCCATGCATCGATCGCTGACTCTCGGGCAATGCTGCGTCGTACAAAAATTGTCACAGACTGTGCTGGTGGGCACAGACACTATGCACACTTTTGACGGGTTGCTCCGAAAAAGGCATTCCCGGTTTCTTAATTAACGCTGCGAGCTGTGACAGGCGAACCATTGGGCAGATTTCGCAAATCGAGATTTCCCCCGACTCTCCTGTTGCACGCGGCATTTGCATAATTGTCGCGCGGCGATCGCTTGAAACCGGACAGCTCGCGCAGTTCCACCACAAGGCGGTTGCCTAACTGCCGCTTCTGGCTTCGCCGACTTGCTGGATGAGGGTGGCGACGAGAGCGGTCCAGCCGGTTTGGTGGCTGGCACCAAGACCTCGGCCAGTGTCGCCGTGGAAGTATTCGTAGAACAGGATCAATTTCTGCCAGTGAGGATCGTTCACGAAACGCTCGCCACGCGAATAACAGGGGCGCGATCCTTCGGCGTCGAGCAGAAATAGATTTAGCAGGCGGCGACGGATTTCATTCGCGACTTCGTGGAGATTCATGTACGTTCCGGAGCCGGTGGGACATTCGACCCGCAATGTGTCACCGTAAAACTGGTGATACCGCTCGAAAGCTTCGATCAGCAGGAAGTTCAGCGGAAACCAGATCGGTCCGCGCCAGTTTGAGTTTCCGCCAAACATCGGCGAATCGGATTCGCCGGGAACGTATTGGACTCGCAACTGATCGCCGTTCACGCCATATATGAACGGGTTATTGAGATGATATTTGGACAAAGACCGGACGCCGTACGGTGACAGGAACTCATCTTCGTCGAGCACATAGTGCAGGATTCGCTCCATGCGTTCGCGTGTCGGAATCGCGAGCAGACGGAGGCCTTCTTCCGCCACGTCAGAATCGCTTTTCTCCATGTAGGTCATGTGCTGCGTCAGATTCTTGCGATGCTTCAGGAACCATGCCATCCGCTTGCGGAACCCTGGCAGCTTGTTGATCACGCGGTCGTACAGCACGTCCACCGTGAACAGGGGAATGATGCCGACAATGGATCGAATCTTGAGCGGAATGCTTTTTCCGTTGATGTGGATCTGGTCGTAATAGAATCCATCCTGTTCGTCCCACAGACCGTTGCCGTCCAGGGAGTTCATGGCCTCCGCAATACCGACGTAGTGTTCGAAGAACTTCGACGCCATGTCCTCGTACGCAGAGTTTCCATCCGCCAGTTCGAACGCGATCGACAACATGCTGGAGCAGTAGTACGCCATCCACGCCGTGCCGTCCGCCTGTTCGAGATGACCGCCAGTTGGAAGCGGCCTCGAGCGATCAAAGATCCCAATATTGTCCAGACCAAGGAAGCCGCCAGAGAACACCTGCTTGCCGCGAACGTCTTTGCGGTTGACCCACCAGGTGAAGTTGAGCAACAGCTTTTGGAAGACTCGTTCGAGGAATTCAAGATCCTTTTTGCCCTGTGCGGCGGTCATTTGGTAGACGCGCCAGCAGGCCCAGGCGTGGACGGGAGGATTTACATCGCTGAAATTCCATTCGTAGGCCGGAATCTGGCCATTGGGATGCATGTACCATTCACGGAGGAAGAGCAGCAGTTGCTCCTTGGCGAAGGCGGGATCAAGTTTCGCAAACGGAATCATGTGAAACGCGGAATCCCACGCCGCATACCACGGGTACTCCCACTTGTCCGGCATTGAGATCACGTCGCGGTTGACCAGGTGTCGCCAGTCGGCGTTGCGATCACCGACTCCTTCAACCGCGTATCGTTGAGGCCCTTCGTTCAACCATTCGGCGACGGAGTAGTTGTAAAACTGTTTGGTCCACAGCAGCCCGGCGTTCGCCTGCCGGAATGCCATTATTTCGTCGTCTGAGACCTGCGGTGAAATCTGAGACGCGTAGAACTCGTCGGCTTCGCTGACCCGCGTGGAAAAGATCCCTTCAAACGCTTCGCCGAATTCAGGCACCTGGATCGCTGTTTTCTCGCGTTTGCGAGTTCGCTTGCCCTCGGTGGCGACCGGTGGAAGCTGCTGCGTGGTCAATCGCATCCGCACAACGGCCCGTCCGTGTCCCTCGACGTTGAGCGTAAAATGGGCGGCCGCTTTGGTGCCTTCGCCGTTAGGACTAACGACACCCTCAAGTCCGCCAATCAGGTAACGGTGGAACGCGTCTTTGCAGGACGGGCGACGGGCTTTCGAGTTCTTACGGCGACCAGGATCGGTTTCATTTTCCGTGAAGAGCCATTGCGGCAATTTGCCGTCCGGGCCGAGGTCTGTCGACAGGAGTGAATGACCGAGAGTGGCGTGTTCGGCAAGGATTTGTTGTTCATTCAGTTTCGTGATGCGGGGCTTGAGGACTTCCGCTTCGTGGTTGTTTCCACCCCAGGACCATGTGTTCCGAAACCACATCGTGGGGAGCAAATGCAGCGTTGCGGCCGTTGCGGCGCGGTTTTCCACTGTGATGCGGATCAAGATGTCATCGGGGCCGGCTTTGGCGTATTCGACCAAAACATCGAAGTACTGATTGTCATCAAAAACGCCCGTGTCGATCAGTTCGTATTCCATCGCGTCGCGGGGGCGTTGTCGGTTTTCGGCGACCAATTTTGCGTACGGAAATTCCGCCTGAGGATACTTGTAGAGTCCCTTGAGGTAGGAATGCGTGGGTGTTGAATCGAGGTAGAAGTAGCATTCCTTGACATCTTCGCCGTGGTTGCCTTCGGGGCCACTGAGGCCGTACAGTCGTTCCTTGAGAATCGGGTCTTTGCCGTTCCACATGGTGACGGCGAAGCAGAGTCTTCCCTGTCGGTCACAAATGCCCATGATGCCATCTTCCCCCCAGCGATAGGCTCGCCAGACGGCATCATCGTGAGGAAAAGACTCCCAGGCATTGCCGTGCTGAGAATAATCTTCGCGCACGGTTCCCCACTGGCGTTCCGAAAGATATGGCCCCCAACGTTTCCAGTTGGTTTGGGGCGAACGCGATGCATCTTCGGTTAGCCGTTGTGATTCCGCTGTTTTGATCGACATACGTGGGATGATCAACGCCGGTTCACGGCGTTCCGATGATGGAACATTGAGCAGCGCTGCTTCAAAAAGTATCAACAACGCAGACGTTCGCCGTAGAACAGCGAACATGGTTAACAGATTGACGAAGCAGGCAAATCATGTGCCCGGAAGCATATCGTCTTTCTTGCGGCAAGTGAAACTACGCCAACCTGAGTCAACAAATGCCACCGGACAGTGTTGACGATGCCTCATGGTCTATGCACATGAATTCGTCCGGAGTCAGAAATGAGTTGAACTGACGCGTTCGCCGGTGATTTTGTGACGACACATGCTGTTGCACCGCGACGAATTCTGGACGCGAAGTTTCATTTTTTTACGCGGCCATGCCCAGCCTCTCAGGGGAAAAGGAACCCAACGATGTATACTTGCCTTGTACAAAGCTAAAATCAATTGCGGGCCCGGCGGAGTTTCACGCCGTGTGGACGGCATTTGTGAAGTGGGTCGTTCAAGTCCATCATCTTGGATGAGCAGCGATATGGAATTTTTTAGTTTTTTCGATTCTCAGTGTTTTCCGGCTCGCTGGCTGTTTGGTCCGGGCTGGGTCGAAATCTCGGAGCCCCGCTGGCTGCCTGTAATTGCCGACATTTTTACGTTCCTGGTCTTCATTGCGGTACCAGTCGTCGCCATCTGTTTTGTGGTGAAGCAGCGAACGGTGAAATTTCCGCTGGTCTTTTATATCGTAGTCTCGGCAATCTTCGTCACCTGCGGTGCCCACCACCTCGTCGATGCGCTCGCATTCTGGTGGCCGGTGGCTGGTCTCACAAGTTTCGTCAAGCTTGCGACGGCGATCTTTTCCGGCGTGGGTGTTGTTCTGTTGGCGTGGATTCTGCCAACCGCCCTGAAGCTTAAGAGCGGGCAGGAATTTCAACGGATGTTATCCGAATGCGAACAGTCCCGCGAATCTCTGGAAAAAGAACGTTTTCTGGTCCAGACACTGCTGCTGAATCTGCCCGAAGTGATCTACTTCAAGGACGTGCAGGGACACTTTACATGCGTCAGCCAGTCCCTGGTCAAAAGTCTGGGTTGCAGGACGACGGACGAAGTCCTCGGCAAGTCGGACAACGACTTTTTTCCACCTTCTTTTGCCGCTGCCGCTCGAGCAGATGAAGAGAAAGTGATGGCGACGGGAAAACCGCTGGTTGGGAAAGCGGAGGAGGTTCGTTGGCCCGGCAACTGGACGGCATGGGTTTCGACGACCAAGGCACCGCTCCGCGACAAGAGCGGACTCATCGCGGGTGTCTTTGGAATCTCACATGACGTGACCGAAATCAAAGCCAAAGAGGAAGCGTTGCGCGTCAGCGAAGAACGCTACGCCCTTGCCGTGCAGGGATCGAGCGCGGGGATCTGGGACTGGGATCTAACGACCGATCACGTCTACTATGCCGCTCGCTTTCGGGAACTGCTTGGCTTTGAGGAAGACGAATTTCCTCACCGACTTGAATCATTCAGGGCTCAATTGCATCCGGATGATCTGGCACCGACTTTCGGCGCAGTCGATGCGCATCTGAAGCACAAGACGCCGTACGATGTCGAGTACCGGCTCCGTACGAAATCGGGTGAGTACCGTTGGTTCCGGGCACTGGGACAGGCACTGTGGAACAGCGATGGCCGGGCGACGCGGATGGCCGGATCTATCAACGATGTTACGGATCGGCATCGAGCCAACGAGCGACTTCGTCGGGTCGTTGCCGCGTCTCCCACGGCGCTCGTGATGATTGACAGATCACGCAAACTGACGCTGGTGAATCCTCAAGCCGCGAAATTATTTGATTACACGCCCCAGGAGCTTCTCGGGCGGGAAGTCGAGATTCTGATTTCGGAAAGCTTTCGTGCAGAACATCCGGATTACCTGCGGAAATTCTTCAGACAAAACGAATCGCGGCAGATTGGCACCGGCAGAGACTTACGGGGGCGGAAAAAAAATGGCGATGAATTTCCGATCGAAGTCAGTCTCAGCCCGCTGGAGCTTGATGAAGGAGTCTTTGTACTGGCGGGGATCGTGGATGTCACGGACAGCAAGCGTGCGCTTGAGACCGTCTCTCTGGCGCGGGAAGCTGCCGAAGCGTCGAATCGCGCCAAGAGCGAGTTTCTGGCCAACATGAGCCATGAAATTCGGACACCAATGAACGCCGTCATCGGGATGTCCGATCTGTTGCTGGACACGGAGTTGAACGATTCGCAGCGCGAGTATCTCTCGATCGTGTCGCAGGCTGGCGATTCACTGCTCACCATCATCAACGATATCCTGGATTTCTCGAAGATTGAGGCTGGCAAGATCGAGATGGAATCCATCGACTTCTCACTGTGGGACGTTGTGGGCGACACACTGAAATCCCTGGCGCTGCGGGCTCACAGCAAGAAGCTGGAGTTGACGTACCACATTGAGAATGAAGTTCCCGAGATGCTGATGGGCGACCCCGTTCGGTTGCGGCAGGTCATTGTCAACCTGGTCGGGAATTCCATTAAGTTCACCGAAGCTGGAGAGGTTCTGGTCGATATCTCCTGTCTTTCGCAAAATGACACCGGCATGCATTTGCATTTCGCGTTTACCGACACCGGCATCGGTATCGCCTCGGAAAAGCAAAAACTAATC
>JBBQSE010000364.1:0-9091 GCA_038214195.1 Planctomycetales bacterium | reverse complement strand
ATTCCTGAGCGCGTGAAGTATAAGTTGTGTCAACAGCAGGACTGAGGGTCAAAGTTGACTTAGCAATTCCCTGGCCGCGATCAAATCGGCGGTCTCGAATCCCTCGGTGAACCAGGCGTAAACGGCAGCGAGTTGCGTCCGGGCTTCGTCGGGTTTTCCCTGCAGGCGGCACAGTTGCGCAAGGCTAATGGCCGCTCGCAATTGGAGTGATATGGCGCTCTGCCTAATCGCGACATCCATGGCCCTTCGGAAACACTCCTCGGCCTCCGTTTGATTTCCCGGATCGATGCTGAGCAGAACCATGCCCTTAAGGCGGTGCAGTTCAGACTCGTAAACGTCGCCCTGGCGATTTTCGACAATGCTGAATCCTTCGCCCAGCAGTTTGAGAGCCTGATCGTGATGGCCGAGCAGATTATGGGCTGCGGCGAGATATGCGAGGTGTGTGGGTCGCCCCATTCCAACACCGGCCTGCCCGCAGCGTTTCACTTCCCTTTCGATCAGTGCAATTCCCTCTGTGACGTTGCCACGCTGAATCGTAACGGCACCTTTCATGATGGTCCCCCAGCTCATCCAGAACGGGAAACCATGTTCAGTCGATAAGCTGATCGCTTCGTCCGATAGCCGCTCGCAGGCGTCCCAGTCCCCACAATTGTACAACGTGTTGGCGTTGACACTGACGGCAAACGCGCGACTGTAAGTGTGTTGCCGTTTCTCAGTCAGTTCCAGCGCCTGATGAGTCCGTTTGAGGGCCAGATCGGGATAGCCCAAATTCCATAGCGTCCAGGAACCCATCGTCAGAAAAATCATGCCGGGATCAGCACCGTAGACAAACGCGTGGTCGTGGTGCTTTTCAACATCGTAGAGCGCGAACCCTGCGTCATTGTGGGCTCGGGCCTTTTCAAATTCGCCCATGAAGACCTGCGTGAGTCCCAATGAACGATGGGCTTCCATCACGTAGTCTGGATCATTGACCTTCCCGGCCCAGCCAAGAATTTCTTTTCCCAGTTCGTGCGCCTGTTGATTGTCTCCCTGCACAACATAGAAGCGATACAGACCGTGCAGCACCGGCAGCAGCTGTTTGGGATCCTGTGCCTGCAGACAGATCTCGCGCGCCCGCATGTAAGCCCGCTCAACTTCTTTCGCGACGTAGCCTCGTGTCGCCGTAAGCGGAATGGCCAGCGCAATCTGCAATTGCAGCTCAAGCTGATCACGCTCCGCCGACGCATCCAGATCCGTGAGCAGCGCCAGGCCCTTCGACAACTGATCAATGGCTTCGGCATTTGCGGAACGCTGATTGGAACGCTGCCCGGCCTTCAACCAGTACGCAACAGCCTGCTGAGCCGCGCCAGCTTCGGTCAAGTGATACGCCAGCAATTCCGGCTGTGTCTCACGCGTAGTGGCAAACTGCTCTTCGAGGACACTGGCGATCTTCAGATGAAAGCCCTGTCGTTTGGTCTTCAGCAGAGACAGATAGGCGGCGTCCTGAATCAGGGCATGTTTGAACAGATAGCTGACCTGCGATCCACGACCTCGTGGAAACAGCATTTCGGCGTCGACCAGTTTGGTCAGTTCTGTCTGCAGCTCCTGCTCACCGAGGGACGAAACGGCGCTGATCAGTTCGTATTTAAACTCACGTCCGAGTGTTGCGGCCAACTGCACGACGTCCAGATTACTGGCCATGCGATCGAGCCGGGTCATCAGCAGGTCGTGCAGTGTGGCCGGGATTTCGTGCATCGGAAATGTTCCGGACATTTCGAATTCACCGCCGGTTTCACGAATCGTACCTGAATCGACCAGCATCTGGGTAAACTCTTCGACAAACAGAGGCACACCGTCCGTCCGTTCAATGATCTGATCGACAACATGCTGTGGCAGTTTTTTTATTCCGGACTTCTGGTGCATGAGTTCCGTCATCTGCCGTTTCGTCAGACGATTCAGTGCGATGATCGACTGGTACGACGGACTCTTCCAGGTCGCCGTAAATTCCGGTCGAAAGGTGAGAAGCATCAGAATCCGATCGTTGGCCATCTCGCCGACCAGCGTTCCAAGGAATTCCAGAGTTGTTGGATCGGCCCAGTGCAGGTCTTCAACGGTGAACAGTACGCAGTGCCGTGTTGAGTACGCCCGCAACCAGTCGGTGATCAATTCCAGGGTCTTGATTTTTCGCTGCTGAGGCGTCATGTCCAAATTCGGGACGCGCCCGTTGAGTGGCAGGGACAGCAGGGACGCCAGCAGCGCGACTTCCTCATCGCCATCCAGCGAGTACTCTTTCAGGTGCGCGATCAGCCGGTCCAGTTTTGAGTCGTTCAAGTTAGTGTCGTCAAATTCCAGCATCCGCTCAAAGAAATCAATGGCGGAGTAAAGACTGCTGTTCTGGTGATAGGGCGAACACTTCCATTCGATCAGCGGAGTGCTTTCATGTTGAGACTGTCCAATCGCGAAATCTCGCAGCACCTGGACCAAACGTGACTTGCCAAGGCCCGCATCACCGGACAGCAGAACCACCTGGCCCATGCCTTCTTCCGCCTGCTCCCAGCGTTCGCGGAGCATCGAGACCTCGGTGTCCCTTCCGATCAGGGGCGTCAGCTTGATGCTGTCGTCGCGCGTGCGTCGCTTTTGAGCGTTGCTTTCGCCGACCACCCGAAAGACTTCAGTCTTTCCCTGAATCCCTTTGATATTCTGCGCCCCCAGACTCTCAAATTCAAAACATCTGTTGACGAGACGGTGGGTGCTTGCGCTCACGACTACCGAGTTTGGCTGGGCGAGAGCCTCCAGTTTGGTAGCGACATTGCGAACCTGACCGGTAATGGACAGCGCGGCAGTCTGTTCACTGCCACCCGAGTCTTCGACGACGGCCAGTCCGCTGTGGATCGCAATGCGAGTGGACAGCGTTACTTTTTTGTGCCGATGCCAGGACGCGTTCATCGGCTTGATCTCATCCAGAATGCTCAGCGCGCACCGCACCGCTCGCTGAGCGGCATCTTCAAAGGCCAGCGGAAAACCAAAACAAATCAACAGGCCCTGTTCCGTCATTTGCGCGACGGTGCCCTCAAATCTCTGAACGACCTGTGAGCATGATTCCTGAAACTCCATCAGCGCTCGATGCTGTTCTTCATCGTCAAGCAATTCCAAAACTTCTTCCGAATCAAAGATGTCGTAACTACAAATCATCACGGTGACGTGCCTTCGGCTCGCTTCACGCGCGCGGCGAATCGACGATGATCCGTGACTCGAGGCAATTTCTGAAGACAATGCGTCTGTGGGACTGATCGCGGGCATGGATTCTGTTGGATGCGATGCGTTTGCCGCTTCGGGAATGCCCGCCGTCAGCGACACCGTTCTCGACTGCGGTGACGTCGCATCGTGCTGCGACCAGACCTCGCGTAGTTCGTCGGCCATGTCTGCGGCGGTCGTATATCGGCCCGAAAATTTCTTGGCCATTGCCTTCAGGCAAATCTGTTCCAGGGCTCGCGGCAGGTCAGGCACCAGCTGGCGCGGGGGCTGTGGTTCGTCATCACTGACCTGCCGCAACAGCTCCCGATGTTCAGCCGCCCGAAATGGCAATATCCCAGTCAGCATTAGATACAGTATGACTCCCAGCGAATAGATGTCGGTCCGCCCATCAATGCGGTGCCCGACGCCTTTTGCCTGCTCAGGCGACATGTACGCCGGAGTTCCGGAAACGATCCCGGGTAGTTGCGATTCCGTCGCAACATCACTGACCGCCAGCCCAAAATCCACCAGGACGGGATTTAGCCCGTGCTTCAGAATGACATTCCCCGGCTTCAAATCCCGATGGACCGTTCGATTCGCATGTGCGTGTGCCAACGCATCCGCCAAAGCTGCAGTAATCTGCACGGCCTGCCGCCAGGTCGGCCGACTTGCACGCAGCCAGTCGCTCAAAGTTTGACCGCTCAGGAATTCAGAAACGATGTAGCAACGGCCTGCGTCGATCCCAACATCGAATACCGTCACGATCCCCGGATGATTCAACTGGGCGAGCTGCCTTGCTTCCTGCAAAAAAGCCTGCTCGACGTCACTTTCCGGCCGCCCCAAGTGCGGAATCTTGATCGCGACTTCCCGATTCAATTGCGGGTCGTAACCAAGGTAAACGGCCCCAAACCCGCCTCGTCCGAGGATTTTTCGAATCTGGTAACGCCCGACAGTAGTTGGAACATTACTGCCGACAGGTTTGACAGATGTCTCCATGACGGGCCTTGGATTCACTGCCGGTTCGGGCAACTCTTCGCTTACGATATGCGTCCTCGACAACTCGGAAGACTCGACCGCTGATATCGGCGAATCGTCGCCGCCTTCCGTTTCAACCGGCTGCGTTTTTTTGTCATTTTCCGAGCGTTTTTTGTTCGGAGGTTCCATTCAACGCCTCTTTCCTCTTACAACCGTCGGCGGTGAAGTCTTCAATGAACAAGCGGAAAACAACACTCTTCATGATCGTCCTCGCTGGCAATTCTCGCTTTGAGTTTGGAGACACCGACAGGACGCATGATACTGGAATTCCCGCATAAGGCGAAACGGAATCTGCAGTTTGAAAATCGTCATTCCCGCAGAAAGCCGACGCACAGTCCACCCGGAACTCGGGTGTTCGGCGTGCGCGAAACGGGGGATGCCCGTCACCAGCGAATGCGTCTGTGTGATCATTCGCGGCTGACGATACAGCACGTCTATTTTGCGTCTTCGTGAGGCATCTGATCAATGCGTCGGCTGGCTTGGTACAGCCCCCAGCCGAGCGCGGCAACCAGCACAGCAATGATGGCCCCCAATGCGACGGGATTATTTAGCAGGCTTTTGACATCGACCGGTTTTTGCGAGGTGGCAATTGCCTGCGACTGGACACCCAATGTCGCAGCCACCGGACTGATATTCTTTGCCAGTGCCGTCGTCAGTGCGACGGTGTCGTGTTGTGGAGGTTTGGCCGACTCAGATCCGTAGACAAGTTGCGGCTGCGACCCAGGCCGATTCAGGAAGACCAATTGATACCGACACCCGGTGGCTTCAATGGCTTTGATTGGAAGCTCAGGACTGTCACCATTGTGAATGACGACACGAAAGCGTTCGCGTCTGGTCTCGGTGATAGCAACGGTGACGTGCTCCTCATGGAAATCCTGCAGCTGGAATTGTGAAATTGTCGCGTCGGTAAGGTTTTTCCATTTCGAGCCGATGGTCGAGTCCGCTTCAATTTGAACCTCCGTGCGGCGACTGAAGTTACGGCTGTCCGTCACAATTTTGAACTCCGTCAATGGTTCGCGGCGAGTAGTAAATTCCACCACTGTTTGTTTCTGCTCCGGATCCTGCGTGACTTTTAGATCTGCAACAGGCCACGTCTGAACGACGTCAGCTCCGGGGATTTCTTCAGTCTGTTCCCGCCAGAATTCAATCCGATCAATTCGAAACGGTCGACGTTCGATCGTCGTCTTTTCTGTCCGGCCTTGTTCCGTGCCGCCCTTCAGCGACCGGGAAAGTTGAAGTAGCTGCGATTCCTGGTCCGACGTCAATTTGTCTACAACTATGCGAAACTCCCGGGCCGTTGTCGCGGGAAACTCAACCTCCGGACGGCGGACATCCATGAATTGCGCGTAATCAAAAATCAGGGCTCCATCGACGAGCTGATGTTCCACGCCTTCACTGACTGCGAACACCCGCACCTGCTGCTCAAAGTTGCGCAGCGGCGTCACAAATCTCAGTCCGCTCGGCGAAGGATCATCCTCCTTCAATCTGACTCGAATCTCCATGCCATTTACGCCAAGCGGCTTAAGCATGGGATCCGTCGCGGCCCAGAACGCGCGAACTTTTTTTGTTCGGCTTTCAGAAACTTTTCTAATCAGAAACGGCACTGATCGCTGAGCTTCATCCAGGACACGCAGGTCGGGGAATCCGTCGCGTGTTGCCGCGTAGATCTCACTGTCCAGCGGAACCGCGCACAGTTCTTCTTGTACGTCGCCGGGGATCTCGATCGGTCGAGAGAACTGAAACGTTTCGGAGTCCTCGCCAAGAACCGGAACCGAAAACGTGAATGCCACTATCAGAGCCCGGACGGTCCATCGTGTCGTTTTCATTCGGTTTCTCCTTCTGCAGTCGGGCCTGATGGTTCAGTCTCATTCGCTGCGTCAATCTCAGGTTGAGGACTCTTTGTGGCAAACGTACTGCGTGAGCGAAGGTACAGGAATGACCCGCACAGCACCAGCACACCCAGCACAATAAACGCCACGATCCGATACAGCTGATCGAGTCGCGCCAGATCGACAAAGAAGACTTTCCACGTGACGATTGCAAACAGAGACAGACCGACGTATCGCATTGGCCGGATGTCTTTGCCAATGCCTCTGACGAGAAACGCCAAAGCAAACAATGTCCAAAGAATCGAAATGCCGCCGGATCGGAGGTTCTCGACATAGTGTTTGAGAAACGAATTGAGTTCCAGCGTCGTGTACAGGAACAACATTCCAACGCCCGCCATTCCCATCGCCACCCCAGCTTGCCGGGCGATATTTTGATCTGCCGCCGTTGTCTGTTTCATCAGCAGACGAGTGGCAAACGCAAAGAACACGATGATCGCACCAAAGTCCAGCAGTCGAAATCCCGCGTCGTAAAATGTGTAAGCGCTGTCATAGAAAAACTGGCTTGTCGCGGACCAGTCCCGCAGATCAAAGAACAACATTTTCAGCAACACCGCTGAAACAAACACGGCGAGAAATCCCAGCACAATTCGATTGGCCGTGCGCGCGAACTCAAGCAGCAGCAACAGACAGACACTCAGCCACAGCAGCGTCAGCACCGGAAGTCGGAGCGGCGGAAACAGTGTTCCAAGTGTGCGGTTGAGTTCCAGATGCATGTAGAGAAACAGCATCCCAAACACAACGAACACAGCCGTCTTCGCCGCAAGGCGTTCTTCAATCCATCCGGGAATGTCTGCAGCTTTGTCCACCGCAATCGGTGCCACAACATCCTGCTTTGTCAGCAACCGGTATCCCATCGCCAGCGATCCGATTGGCACGCCAAACATCACCAGTCGTTCGACAAGCTGTTTGATGTAATCAATCGTCGGCAAATCCGCGAGAGTACCTCGACCGTATTGCGACGGCAGATCCAGCAGCATGAATCGTCCCAGGACGATGAAGTACAGGGCGTAGGCCACAAGCCGCAGGAATTCGCTGTTGAGTTTTCCGGCAACCCACAGCATCACGAACGCCTGCACTGCCCAGCTGACAGTGATCCATTCGCGCGACAGCAGCAGTGGCACAGTGATCGCCAGAAAGAATGCCGAGAGCGCTGTGAAACTGAGCATGAGTTCCCGGTCGAGAACGCGTCGCATGAGGCAATACCAGACGTGAGCGACATAGAAGGCAGTGAGCCCCAGCGTGACAGTGGCAACCCATTTTTCGCCGTACGATTTGTCGATCAGCCAATAGCTCAGGCAAAAGAACACGCCCGCGTTTAGAAACAGCACGAGGACATCCAGCAGATTCGACTTCGTCCGATTGAACAGGTTGTAAGCAAAAACCATTGTCGAAAACAAAACGAAGAAGGCGACCAGAAACGGCATCACCTGCCAAAAATGTTCGGTCGGTTGGTAATCCTGCAGCGAAGCACTGACCAGCGCGAAGTTGCCAACGAAACTCAGATAATTTAGCAGTGGCCAGTTCTTCCAGATACAGATGCCAAGTACTCCAAGGCCCAGCACCAGCATGTAACCGTAGAGTCCAGGAAAATTCACCACGCCGGTTGATAGCATCACGGGCGTCCCGTAACCGCCAACGACGCCCAGAATCGCCGTCAGTTTGGATTGAAACCGCACTGCGAGAAAGCCTGACAGCGCAGTCACCACGATCATCGCGGCGAAGGCAATCGGCACGGTGATAAGATGATAGAAGTTGGCAGCCGCAAACGCGCTGAAATAAAGCGTCGCAATTCCTCCGCCGAGTAGCCCCTGTCCCATGACATGAAACTTGCCGCCCAGAATTCGCGCGCCGGCAATCAGCATCACCAAACCAGCCGCGACCGACAGCGCAACACGGGCCGTCTCCGTCAGATATCCGTGCTCAATGGAATACTTGAGGAAAAAACCGATCCCGATAACCAGCAGCACAATCCCGACACGCAGCAGCCACTGACTGGCGATCGCGAACTCCACCGAGACGCCTTCGGGAACGTGCTCCTCGCCGACAATGATCCAGTTCCAGATGCGATGCAATACATCCTTTGCCGCTGTCTCAAATGCATTCGGTACGCGAGGTGGTCGACTTTGAGCTGTCGCGAAGTCCCTGATTGAGGCTGCGGGCCGCGTTCCGGGACCTACACCATGCGGTCGTGGTGTTGCCACAGGAGGAACAAAAGTTGGACGGCCTGGTGACGCCGGGACTGGTCTTGCCGGGACTGGTCTTGCCGCCGTGGAAACATCGGGAGACACGTAAATATTCGGCTCGGAAACATTAACCGGCGCAGGTCTCTTCGATGGCTCAGGCGGAACAGTAACCTCAGCGACATCACCCTTCGGTGGCTCAACTGTCGGAGCAGTTTTCTCCTGCGTCCGAAGCTGCTGCTGGACGGCATGGTAAATGGTATTCATCTGCGAAGTAAGACGTCGGTTTGACTCTTCCTGCTTCTGTCCCAGCTTGCGAATCTGCACATACAGCACGAGGGTGACGATAAAAATGATCGGTGGATAAACCAGGATCGCAAAAAAAAGGACGATCTCACTTGCCATGACTTGAACCTCAATCGCCTTGTCTAAATCTGATGTGCCCCGCGCTGTATCGCTTGCGGCACAATGATTTGAGTCCATTCAAGGGGCAATTGACACTCAGTTTTCCAAGCAATAGCGCAAAAGCAACCGGAATTCCGTCGGCAACACAACTCATCAGAATGTTCACTTCCATTTTCTCCCTACTATCCCCAAAACGCCAGTTATCTCAGGAGCGATACTTAGCATCGAGCGAAAAACAACAGTCGGTTCCTCATCAGCCGCTGGGCGCTAGCCCCCGGTTTTCTCAATGAACCGGACGCTAGCGCGTTGCGGCTGATAAGACAGTAATTAACCGCTCGACCCTTAGCTGCCGGGGCGGGATTCGTTGAT
>JBBQSE010000363.1:0-9163 GCA_038214195.1 Planctomycetales bacterium | reverse complement strand
CAGCGGATTGGTGTCTTCTCGCGTTGGATGGACGAGCAAAAACGCGTTCGCCATCAGTTCGCGAAATCGCTGCAGTTCATCAGGGACATCCGGACGCAGGAATCCTTCGTACCTGATCCCGGGAATGTTTTGCCAATCGCGTTCTGGTTCCCCTCCGATAATTGACCACTCCAGTTGAGGATGCTGCGGCTTCAATCGCTTGAACGCCTCCAACACCAAATCGCCACCCTTCTGGCGGAAGTTTTTGGCAATCGTCAGCAACCGCAAAGAATTGCCATCCCATACGTCTTCCGCTGGAGGTTCTAGCACTCCACCATTGTTGAGCACAACATAGTGATTCCCCTGCAAACCATAGGCTTCCCGAGCTTTCCGTAACCCCCACCCTGATTCAAAAAACGCGCACGCTGCGTTCTCAAGAAAGTCGCGTTCTGCATCCCAAATCCGCTGAAGATCACTGCGGATAAAATCTTCCACTCGGAACGTGTTCTGGAAGAATGTATGAAACACAACATCGGTATGAACAAAATAAGGAACCTGCGGTTTACTGGAAATCCATCGAGTGCAGGACCGAAAGAATAGTGCATCAACGCCAGACGCAGCCACTTCTTCCAACTGAAGTGCCGTGGATCGAAGTGTTTGGTCAGAAAACTCGTAGAACATGCCGGGCATTCGCAGCACCCTGCGACGAATTTTAGATATCGCGGCTTCCCAGCGGCTCGTTCGAGGAATAACCGGGGGTATCGCCTGGACTTGGAAATGTTCTTGTAGAATCTCCATGACGTTCCATGTCACAGAAAATAATCCACCGCCAGACGGTTTTAGTGGCAAGTGCGAAACCAGTGCCAGCGACGCACGCTCATTCCGATCGCTCATGATTTTGAACAGATCAATATCGAAGGGTGCGATCTATCCAGTCCATTGTTTTATGCGGCATTTTGGCTGATAGCATGATTAGAATGTTGTGGAGTTGAAGGAATCGCTGTGACTTGAGACTTGAACATTTCGTTGCGAACATCAGGCCAGAGTTTGCTCAAAGCTATCACGCGGAGGTTCAGGATGTTGGCACCGGTTTCAATTCCCCACTTCATACCCGCGCATTTGAATCGTTGACTGAACACGATCTTGCACGCGGCCTCGGTCACACCACTGCCGATCGGAACTCGCAGACGAAGGCGGTCCGCGTAGTTCATCCAACGCGCGTGACCGCGAAGATAATTGTACGCGGAATCGTAATCCAAAGTCTCACCCACCAAACCGCGAATCGTTCGCAGCTGACCGGCACTGCGAAGCACTCGAAAGACGCCACCCGGTTTTTCTTTCAGCACGCGACGCATCTTCGCGGCCCAGGCGTAGGCTTCGCGACCGGGGCCAAAGATCGACTGAGCCAGAGTACTGATATATTGGCACGCATGGTAGTAGTCCACCACCCATTCCCACTCCAGAAGTTTCCCCGGACGATGAGGATCCGGCATCTGACACAATACGTTTTGAAAATAATCCGTCGGATGAAAACCGGCATCGGTGACATACGACAATCGAAGTGGAGCGGCGTTCCATGTCGCGAGCACTTCGGTCAAAAGCTGCGTCAACTGATCGCTGAGAGCGACCTGCAATTCCTGAGGCATCTGGCCGAGATACACGGTCCCCAGGCGTTTGCCGCGACGATCATAAACGCTGACGGTGGCGGTCGCTGCCTCTTTGTATTTGGCCACGCCAAAGATCGGAAGCATGATGCCATCGCGTCCCACCACCAACTGGATTCTGCGTGAACCGACCGACTTTGCGGCCTGATCCAGCAGAGATCGCAGCTTGCCTGCCTGAGCCTGATGACGAAGAGGACTCATCGCTTCCGACACCGCCACCACTGTCTTGCGAAGAGTTTCGGCCCCCCACCCGACATGGTGCTGCGATCGCAGCGTCTCCAGCAGTTGACGCTGCGTCATCTCCACCGACAGCCATCCGACCCGATCGGCCAGTGCTGGGGTGGCCACCCCAGCGACGATGCCCAATTGCAGTTCCAGAGGAAACAGACTCGGCAGACTCAGGCCGTCACATGATTCGTAGAGCCAACGCCTGATGCGAATCTTTCCAAACAGACAATTCAGGTTGCGTGTCGGCGAGAGTCGCTTGGGGGAAAAGGCGTTGCCTTCCCAGAACAGAAATCGGGGCGGTTCAGACATCGACGAAGAGAGCGAATTCAACTTCCACTGAACGATGATTCGTCCCATCTCGTCAAGATGTTCTCGCAGCTGCGTCTCGAACTCAAAGAAGTCCTTTGCCGTGATGGCGTGCGTGCCAAAGCGATGAACCAGCTTCGCGATCCGCCACACAACCGGCCACAGTCTGAGAAGTAATTGTGGGCTCGTGAGCCGACTGAGTGTTGCCAAACATCCTGTTGCGCCGTTAGCATCCATGCGGGCGTTCCTTGTGGGATTGGGTGCATTTAAGAACCCTCAGTCTCGCATTGGAACGCCCTTTCACATACACCAATTCCCGAACTTAATCCGTAAAAATCCCTCCCAACTCAATTTCCCCCAGCATTTCCAGGGACTCAACAGATCGCACCCATATCGAAGACCTGTCACTGCTTCCGCCTCAAACTTTCCGTTTCCATTGGCTAACACGATCCCGGAAGTCAAACCAACGACACCGAAGCTGCGATGCAATCCAGTAGGGAATTCGCTGCAACGGAGACCTTCTGAAATTCCATTGGCGAAGGAGATCGATCGATAGTAGTTCGGCACATCTGGCATATGTGAAACGCTGAGAAGTCTCAAATCCCTGACGGGCAATGACCGATCGCTTTTCCTCATCGTGGCGATACTCTTTGATAAGTTGGACCAGCTCCGTCTGATCACGAAATGACACAAAATCCCGCCCCGCCTGGAATGGATAGGACTGACTTGTGGCTTCCGAAATCACGAATGCACCAGACGACAGATAGTCGAACATTCGCGGTGATTCCAGCCCCGCCTCATCATAGAAATGGATATTCAGCAGAATTCGGCTGCTGTTGATGGCTTGCTGCCGGCGGTCACCAAAGCCGGGGCTGTAGTCTGGATAGAAAGTGAACTTCGATCGCAGAGATTCCAGAATGCGTTGCCTGCGCGGACTATGATGGATATTGCCAATAAATGCGACGTCGTATTCCTTCGCAAACTCCTGATCATTCCCTGCACAGCATCCATATGGCAGGAATATGTTTCCGCCAAACCCCAGGGCGAACAATGCGGGGTTCCATTCATAAATCACATCATAATAACGTCTGACTGCATGGAAGCGGTTCAGATTCCGCTTGAGCCGACCTTGAGCCGCTCTGTCCCCGGTTGGCAACTGTTCGGTTTGTATTCCCGCGATGACAGCGCGAGACAAGAATGGTATGTTTGGAAACAGGTGAATTCCAACGATTAGAATGACGTCCCACGAACCAATCGGGATCTCAGGAAGAACATCGACCTCGTGTCCTAACCGAGCCAGTTCCTTCGACATCTCGGCACCATATTGTTCAAAATAGACCTGCTGTGCAACAATCGCAATCCGCAGCGCCTGTTCACAATGAGTTGATTTTGACATTTGCGCATCGACCGGTGGCGTACCCTGCACCGAACTGTCACTCGTACTGGGTGTGTCACTCATCATTCTTCTTCGGTGACACTAGGACCGCAAACTGTGGGTAAAGGCAATCCTGCAGTCTGCCAAGCATCAGTGAATTGAGAATTCGCCATCGCCACGAAAAAATCCACGTTTTGTTGATGCCCTGCATCAGTTCGACATCATAACCGCATTCGTCGAACATGCGGCGAATCGACTTCTGTGTAAAAAATCGCAGGTGCGTCTCGTCCATCACTCCGGCGTCGCGGTACTTCCAGTCTGCCTGAAAGATCAAGTCGCTTAATGCGGGCCAGAATCGCATGTTCGGGATGGAAGACAGGATTTTTCCACCTGGAGCAAGCAAACGCTGACATTCCCGCAAACAGATGCGAGGATCAACCAGATGTTCGAGCAAGTCATTGAAGACAATCAAATCGTACGTCGCATCCGGCAACGACTTCAGCACAGAATCGACATCACCAACAAAGACTTTTTCATAGCAGTCCGGAGCCTTGGCGGCGACTTCCGGGAACAGCTCAACGCCAAACATCTGTGCCGCTGGCAGTTTTTCCCGCAACCCAATGCCAAATGTGCCAGCTCCACAGCCAACATCCAGAAGACGACCTGCCTCCTTTGGAACAAGAGCCAGCATCTCTGGACGTGATTGTGAATAGTAGGCTGAATTGTCTTTCATTTCGCTGCTTAACTTGCTGCCTCAAATTGGTAAACGATTAATGCTGGACCGTCAACGGCTGAGTTCTGGAGAAGCAGAGCCAAAATGTTTCTTCAGTCGCAGAAATGGCATTTCAATCGCATAAAAAGATAATGCCGCGATCCCAAATGTTATTGCTGTTCCGAAAGTGATTACGACAAGGCCGCGAAAGCCACAGGCTTGAAGTATCCTGTAGACAGGATAGTGCCATAGATAAAATCCATAGGAAATTTTCCCTATCCAGACGATACCGCTGAACGTCAAAATTCTGTTGCTGTTGACAAAGCTTTCCTTCAACTCCAGGATTGAAACAATGATTATGGACGTGAGCACTCCGCTTGCCAAATAGCCAATGAAAATCATCCATGAGTTGGTCCAACGACAAAATACACTCATGATTAGCAATGCGATTATCGAGATTGCGCAACAATATCGAAGAGCTTTGTGATTGATCGCAAGCATCATTGTGCAACTCGCATCGCTAAATAAAATCCCGATAACGCATCCGAACATGAGTCCGTCCAGCCTCGTGTCTAATCCGTTGTAAACTCGCTCAGGTGAATGTGTGAGTTCAAATAAAAAACACCGCGCTACCCATGAAGCGATTCCAATGCAAGCTGCACCCAATGCAATGACACAAGGGCGAGTAATACACTTTTTAGCCAGCAAAAAGATGCAGGGCCACATGAGGTAAAATTGTTCTTCTATTGACAACGACCAAGTATGTCCAACGATGTCGGGCGCATGAACCGAAAACGCCCTTGCCCAGTTCGACAAGTAGGCCGCCGCTATGATTGCGTCAATTACGTTGCTCTCCGCACGTGAGCGATCAAGAAATAACATGCTTAGTATGCTGGTAGTGAACAGCATGACAATCAGGGCTGGCGTGAGTCTAAGGAATCGACGTATGTAAAAATGTTTGAGATTGAGTGTGTTTGAGCGAGAAAACTCAATCGAGAGTAACCGCGTGATCAGGAAGCCACTAATGACAAAGAACACATCGACTCCAATGAATCCGCCTTTTAGGAATGGAGTTCCGGCGTGAAATGCCATTACTCCCATGACGGCGATCCCTCGAAGCCCGTCAAGTTCTCGAATGTATCCACTCGCAGTCTGATTCGGATTCATTTGGCGTAAAGCCTGAGTAGCTCCGGAAACCGCACAATGGATCGTTGTTGGAGAATGCAAGCTGGACATTAGCTGAGTGCCAGTCTGAAATAGAGCAAATTAGCCAATTGAGCGAATCCGTCTACGCGCCTTTGCAGACAACACTCGATCCCAGCCGCATCGACGGGCGAGAGATTGCAACTGACGAACGCCCTTCCATCCCACGATTGGCTGCAGCAGCTTCAGCAATCGGCCGCCACGCATCGGCAACGAACTGCCGCCGAGTTCCTCAATCCGTGCCTCAGCAGCAGCAACCAGATCTGGAAACTGCGGGTAAAACTGAAACAGCCACGACTGAAAGCGACCTGCAGCGATTGTACGAATACGCTCGCTGTTCTCGCGTTCCAGTAAAGCTCGCGTTCCGAGGTCGGTGGTCAGAAACGCAGACTCCATAGCTTTTCTGCTCTTAGTCCCGCTCAACGCACCCGCCACGCCCTTCCGGTAGCTGTAAATCGCGTCTTCAGCAAAACACACACCGTTAGACGCCAGCAGAGTCGCAATGCTGAAATGAAAGTCATTATTCAGGCTAAGTCTTACGTCATAACCACCAGCTTTGTGCCAGACCTGCCGAGGAATCAACCACATCCAGCCGCCCATCATCCCTTCGTCTTTGGTCAAAGAATCCACGATCCATTCCAGCGGATTATCATAGCTGGCCTGGGTGACTTCCGAGCGAACCAGTGGATGTGGAAAATCATTGACAAAGTAACCCCAGCGACAGGAAGCCACAGCATCGGTTCGGCCATCGAGCGCGTTGAGTTGGCTGGCGATGTGCCGGGGATTGATCCAGTCGTCCGCATCCAAAAGCTTGATATACTCTCCCTGAGCATGTGCAACTCCCACATTGATGGCAGCAGATTGCCCCTGGTTAGACTGGGGAACATACAACAACCGTCGATCTCGGAACGCCTTGACGCACGTGGCCGTACCATCTTCTGAACCATCATCAACCACAATGACTTCGACATCGACGTAGGATTGCCCGAGCGCTGCATTCACAGCATCGCTAATATACAGCGATGCATTGTACGCGGGAATCACTACCGAAATTCTTCCGTGACCCGCCATATCTCAGTTCACGTTTTCACGAAAGACAAGCAGATTCTTCCAATACCAATCCGCGACTCCACTCTCTTTCCATCGAACGGCCCAGCATTCCGCCAAATCCTCGCAGAAATGAAAGTTACGTTCGCGAAACATGGCAATCCAGTAGTCATGTGGCTGCTCATTGACATGATCTGTGCCCCCTTGCCCTGGTGTCGCAGCAGTAAAAACGACGTGCCGCCCAAGTTGAGTCAATGACTCCACCAGCTTTGTTGCGTACTCGTCTGGGATATGCTCGGCAACTTCTGTGCAACAAACCACATCAAAGCGTCCCCACGATGCATTAATTTGGTCAAAACGAACATCAAATTGCTGGACGGGCACGCCCTTTTCCTGCGTCAGTCGACACCCCGCGTCAGAATATTCCAACCCAAACACCGTCACACCTTGAGAAGCGAAACTCTCCAGGAGCGCACCGGTCCCGCAACCAAGATCCACGACATTCCTGGGTGAACACTCAAGACAGATTGAGCTCACAATCTGACCAGCAGATTCTCTTGCGGCAGTCTCCACATCCTTCGCATAATACTCGGCCGTATAAATCGCTTGCTTATGATCACGAAATCCGCTCGCGACGCGTTTCTTAAGAGTGCCAAATGCATTTAAGGATCGCAGTCGTTTCGGAAGAATTCGCCAAAGACTTAACACTATACCGTATATATAAGATCTGTTTCGCATTACGACCCTTTGCTTACCATCACGTGTATCACCATCACGATGCCGTCACGCACACCGCCACACGACTGCAACGCGTCATGGACGAAATCAATCAGCATTGCAGAAATAATGGATCATTGATGTTTGCAAGTTAATCAGACGGACTATTTTTGATTTTCAAAGACACAAACGACCACTGCGAATTGCAGTGGGCCACACTGACGGATTCAATCGTCTTGCCATGACGCTCCTCCAGGTAAATTCGCAGCATCTTGATAAATGCCTCATTGTACCCAATGCGTTCATTCCTGTCCTCCCCGGCTACCAACATCAGAAATACGTCGGGACGCTCCAGCAACTCGACTGAATGGCCGTCGATGCCGAGATTCTTGATCTGGTCACATACCAATGGTGAGCAACCCAGATTTCCAGCCAGCACAATTTCTGTATTGCGGGGAAGAACTGTCTCGCCCAAAGGGAATCGGAAATCGAAACTCATCGCCGATGCCGCCTGAACGAAGATCGCTGGCTCGATATCCCGCATCCACTGAATCTCTGATCGCAATAAAGACCAACTCACCTCGCGTCTACGGCTTTCGATTCCCACGGAAAACAAAGAAAGCACAAGCAGTGCCGCTCCTGCCCACATCGCTGCGAGACGAATAAAAAAAAGCCAATCTCGCATATGATGATGACGTGGGGAGTGGACAATTAGCATCGATGAAAATGCAGCCATCGCCGCGAATGGCGGGAAGAACACTCGAAACGGCGGTGCCTTCAATACCATTGAAATCATTGAATGCACAGCACCGGTCACGGCGAACATGAACGTGATTTGCAAGTAACCGACTTTCGAAATTGGATATGACACCAGCATTAGTATTACAAACGCCATAAGCGTCTGGCTGGACTTCATTGCGTTCAGAAAATCTTTGAAACTCAATGCTATCTCGGATGCTGAGAGTTTCGATGCCACGGGGATGGCATCCGTAAGTTTTTCTAATGACCCATTTCCATAGGGTGCTCTGCCGAGATAAAACCAGTTGCTTGCTAAATAATAATCGTTTTGACTGAGCCTTGATCCTTCGAGAAGCCTCTCGACCTGAAGCTGGTTTAACGAGTCAATTCGTCTGTAGTCACAGATGCTTGCAATGGCTTTGTTCTGTTCCACCCATTCGTGCCATTTCGGAGACATCACGCAGATAATGCTGTTGGCACAGCCCAGCAGAATTGGTAGCGTTGCCAGCAACAGCACTCGTCCGAACGCTATGCCGACCCGCTTTCGAAAAGGCAACTGCGCTTTGAATGTTGCCAGTAAGAGGTACATCATACTCATAATGACAAGTGAATGCTGAAAAGACTGAAAGCGAATCATTCCGCCCCAGGACATCATGAGCACGCCCTGAAAGAAGCATTGAGATCGTACCAATGCCGATGTGGGACGCACCGGATTGAGTGCAAGAAGCCAACCCAGAAAACAGAGAAGTCCGGCGATGCTAGTAAATTGTGGATAGATCCAAATCGGAAGACAGACAACAAAAATGCCTGCTGCGAGAAACGCATTACGGACGCTGGAGACTCTTATGAGGTGGAAAATACATCCACCGCAAACCACAAGAGCCGCAAACAAGTGCAGGCTGTAGACTGGAATCCAGGGCGCAATGGCATAAATTGTGTGGAGCGCCCACCCAAGGGCTATGTGCGAATACACAATGTGTGCGCTGCCAATGTTTTCTCCAGCACCACGAACCGAGACGATTTGATGAAACTCATCCGGCCCGCCAAATCGCGGCACGAAGACAATTGCCGTAAGAGTGCAGACCGCGAAGGACAACGCGATGTCCCGAATCGTTATTCCTTCAGGAAGTGGTTTCCGGGCTGCATCGTCAGATAATCCAGTAACTCGTCCGGTGGCGGCCAACAACAAAATGC
>JBBQSE010000362.1:0-9197 GCA_038214195.1 Planctomycetales bacterium | reverse complement strand
ATTCTGCGTTCATCCCTGAATCGCTCCCTGAAAAAGCTTTGTTGCTATCGCCTTTTTACAGCGATTCAGGGATCTTCGACTAGATCATTCCAATCACACGAATTCCCGACAGTTCGCGAATCCGCCCGACGTCTCCTTGATCAAGTTTGCCTCGGACACACTTCAGATCTCCGCAGCTCTCACTCTCACATCCATCGTTTACGTGAGCTTGGTGGAAGTGTTGAAAAATCAGTAGTTCCGGAGAGGTGACTGCCCCAAAATCTTTAAGCCTATCCTGGAACCATTTTTCTGTGACGGTTACATTGATTGATACCCAGTAATCAAATTCGCCGCATTTTGGTCCCACTGACTCATGTGAAAAAGTCACTTTAATATCGACCGGGCT
Source organism: Planctomycetales bacterium (assembly GCA_038214195.1). GTDB lineage: Bacteria > Planctomycetota > Planctomycetia > Planctomycetales > Planctomycetaceae > SXXK01. The sequence continues at coordinate 8,812 of JBBQSE010000362.1, read as the reverse complement.
TTGAGTGGTTTCGGCGCTCAGTGCCATGTTTGCCCCAAACCCCGCCGCGACTGAATACTGACTCGTAGCAGCTATAAAGCGTCCCGGATTCGCACCAAAGCGTCGCCCAATTACTGCGCTGTAGTAAGTCGATCTCGAATAGTGAGTTGCGCCAACAAATGCTGTTTTTTGGAAGCCCCGCTGTCCACGATACTGATACGGCGTCACCGTGCTTCCCGTCGAAGCAATCACATTGCCCCACGCATCATATTCCTTTGTGTCAGTCACATCCCCCGCATCGTCTGTCAGCGCGACGGTGTCACCTCGACCGTCATAGTGGTAGTAGCTGGTGGCTCCATTGCGATGCTGGGAGAGCAGATTGCCGTAGAGTCCCGACTCGTGCGTGTACGAAGCTGCCAGCACGCCGTCTTCGTACTCTTCAATCACGTTGTCGCTGAGTTCGTCCCAGACATACTCGATTTCCGGCATGGTTCATTTCCTTTTCACTCGGCGGTTGTTGGCGTTGTAAGTCATGGTGACTCGGCTGCCATCCGGCATCCGGAACAGCGTTGGCTGGTTCTCGTAGTTCCATGTCGTTGTGGTTCGAGATCCTGCAGGTTCTCGAACAATTTGCTGGTTGCCGTTGGCATCAAACGAATAGGTTGTTCTGCCAGCAGCCGCGGTTGAATACTTGATCTGATTCGCGTTGTCGTAAACCGTGGTTGTTCGTGTGCCACTTGAGTTCAGTACGAGTCGATTGCCAACAGTATCGTAGACAAATGTGTTTGCATACGCACTGGCTCCGCTGCGACGTTCGGCTGTCAGTTGATTGTTCTTGTCATAAACCCAGGTGACACGCACACCGCTGCCCAACGTCGCGCCGACTCGATTGCCGACATTGTCCGAACGGTAATCGAACGAACTGATCGCTGAGTTGTCCGCTTTTTTGTCCTGAACTTTTGTCAGGTTACTTGCGGCATCGTAGGTCCACGACGTGCGACTTCCGTCAGTTGCTTTTTGTTGGGTTCGTCGGCCCGCATCGTCGTACGTTAAAGATGTATGTTTTGCATTACCGTTAATCTGCGATGTCAGTTGATTGGCTGCATCGTATGTTGATGTCGTTCGGCCATTTGCTGAATTCGTGGTTCGTCGGTTCCCCACGGCGTCAAAGGTGTTTGTGATGCGTTTGCTATTCGGGAGCGCAGCAGTGGTCGTTTGCCCCAGAGCGTCATACGTGGAAGTATACCGTCCTGTACTGTCGTCCATCAAGGTGCGATTGCCGATGGTGTCGTGGCTGAAGGTGGCTCGGGTGCTGTTTGGATATTTTCGACAGGTCAGTTGACCGACGGAACTGTAGACATACGTCGTGCGGTTGCTTCGGGCGTCGATGCGGAGGTTTTGCTGACCGGCGGCATCGTAGGCACTCGTCGTGCGGCGGTTGAGTGGATCGATGAGTTGCGTTTGGACTCCGGTCGAATCGTACGTGAAGCTGTGCCGGTTCGCACGTGCATCCACCAGTGCCGAAGTTTGCCCCAGCGTGTTGTAAATCGTCGTCGTACGATTGCCGAGTCCGTTGATTTCCACCGTGCGGCGTCCGAGGGCGTCGTAAACACTCGACACACGGTTGCCGTTGGCGTCGATTGTCGCCAGGTTCTGGCTGGCCGTGTTGTAAACGGTTGTTGTCCGTTTGCCGAGCGGATTGATGCTCGCCGCAACGCGGCCTGCTGTGTCGTACACTGACGTGGCACGATTGCCCAGCGGATCTTTGCTGCCGACCGTCTGACCAACAGTGTTGTAAATCGTCGTCCAGCGTTTGCCGAGCGGATTGACACTCGCGGCTGCTCGCCCGACGCTGTCATAAACAGTCGTCGAGCGGGCTCCATTGGCATTGATCGACGCAACACCTCGCCCGCCTGTGTCGTAAACACTGGTCGTGCGGTTTCCCAAGGCGTTGATCGACGCCACCGTCTGACCATCGTTGTTATAGGTAGTCGTCGAACGGGCTCCTTTGGCATCGATACTGGCAATCGTCTGACCCGCGATGTTGTATACGGTCGTGTTGCGGCTGCCTGCCGGATTGATCGAGGCAGTGACCGCTCCCACCTTGTTGTAGACCGTGGTGGACCGGCGATTCAGTGGATCGACCGACGCGATGCTCTGGCTGGCGATATTGTACACCGTCGTCCAGCGATTGCCTTTCGGGTTGATCGAGGCAATGCCGCGACCTGCTGCGTCATAGACCTGCGTCGAACGGATTCCCTGAGCGTTGATGCTGGCAATCGACTGATTGGCTTTGTTGTAGACGGTCGTCGATCGCTGATTGAGGGCATTCACGCTCGCCACCGTGCGACCTGCCGCGTCGTAAACGGTCGTCGATCTCTTTCCGAAAGAATCAATACTGGCCACGCTGCGGTTCAGGACATCGTAGACGGTTGTAGAAATGGCTCCGGTCGGAGCGACCGTGCGAATCTCATTGCCGACCGAGTTATAGACAAAACTCGTACGAGCCCCGTTCGGAGCAATCGTGGCCTTCGGCCTGCTGCAGCAGGTGTCATAAATCGTCGTGCTGCGAAGACCCGTCGGAGCAATCGACGCGATCGATCGACCGCCTGTGTCATAGAAAGTGGTTGACCGCAGTCCGGTTGCCGCGATGGTGGCCAGCGGTCGCTGGCTGGCGTCGTAGACACTGGTTGTGATCCGTCCCATCGGCGTTGTCGTTCGAATCCGGCGAGCAGCCGAATTCCAGGCAAACGTGGTTCGCAAGCCCAAAGGACTGACAGTAGCCGCCAGCAGCCCTTTCGAATACACGGACGTTGTGCGGGCTCCGGAGGGAGAAACGACCGCCAGTCGTGTCTGTCCGGAACCGTAGACACTCGTCGTGCGGTTTAACAGTGGATCAATGCTGACCAGGGCTCGGTTGTTCAGGTCATACAGCTGTATCTGCGGAGACGTGATTTTGGTCACCGATCGCAGTGTGTTGAATTCAATGCTGGTGGTGTTCCCCAGCGGGTCCGTCACAGTCGCCGACTGGCCATCGCCATAGGCATAATTGGTTGAGCCCGCGTTGGGGGCTTCCACGCTGCTGACCCAGCCAAAATCGTCGTAGCTGAACGAGGTGCGGGTTCCGTCTTCGGGGAACGGCAGAACAAAACTGCCGTTGAAGTTATCGCACTCTTTGCAGGCGTAGTTTCTGCGAGTCGTCTTCGCAATCTTCGCAATACGAGACATGAAATTACCTTCCAGCGAAACTGCCTAAATACAACACGCAGCCAGCCGATGGTTCTGCCAACCAAACTGATCGAAATAATTGGCCATGCTATGGCTTTGTCACGGAGACGGCTTTGGTGTCCTCGTCGAATCGGCGGTAGATCGGCAGGTGCCGGTAGTAGATTTCCAGAGTCAGCAGGCTCAGTGCTGTCTGATAAATGCGTCCACCGGGGCCACCGTGGGGATCGGTGACGTTCCAACTGCCCGCTCCAGCACCGTCTTTGATCTGTGTTGCCACAAGCTGATCCCGCATCACCTGATTCCATTTGTTCCACAACTCACCGTCCCAGTGATGCATCACTTGTGTGGCATAATAGTTGTAGTACATGTTTTCGCGACTTGGACCTGTCTTGGCCAAATACTCGACGCCTGCTTTCAGTTCGGGCTTTTCGCGTTTCCAGCCGAGGTACATCCGGCAGAGCAATCCAACCGCCGTCGTCCCAGGACGATTGTCCGCAGGAGTGGTGTAGCCGTATCTTGCCCCGTCCAGGGCCTGGACTGAATTTAGAAACTTTTTGACGTCGCTGAATGTACTTGCATTGACCGAGATTCCTCCGGCCTTGGCACTTTGCAGTGCCATAACCTGCCAGCCAACAACCGAAGTGTCTCCGGGAACTTCGCGTGGCTGATACCGCCAGCCGCCGTCGCTGCCCTGAGTTCTTTCCAGAAACCGAACGGCCTCTAAAGTCACGCGACGCAAATCACGGTCTCTTGGCTCCAGGGCGGAAGCTTCGCCGAGGCAGATCGTCGCCAGGCCATGGACGTACATCCCTGAATTGCCCTGAATCCGACCTCGCAGATCGGCACCGGCTGGCGTTCGGACTGCGTTTTTCATCATCCATTCCAGACCTTTGGCCACTGTCTCTTGAAATTCACCTTCCGTTTCCCGCGTGTGACCGCCACCCAGCATGCAGAGCAGGGCCATTGATGTCGCTCCCATGTCAGCGGCCTGCATACTGCCCGGTTGCCCGGCTCCACCGACCGCGCCAAAACTCCATGAGCCATCTTCGCGCTGGACTTTTTGTAGCCATGTAAGTCCCAGATTGACAGACTTTTCGCTTTCGACAGTGCCACCGTATCGCTTCACCGCCGCGCGGCGACCCGCTTCAGTACGACCGCCGAAGTCACCTTTCAGGACGGATGTGTCGCCCTTGTCCTCAAGTTCGTCAACCGGCATTCGCAACTCAGTGTCTTCGGGCGAATGAAACTGGTCGCGATCCATCCCCTTGTCGAGTTCTGCGACCATTTGCTTGATGGTGCTATCGACATTCAGGTCCGTAATTTTTTCCGGCTGGACAACATTAACAACCTCGATCGGTTCTTCCTGAATGACATCTTCGACCTTGCCGCTGATGATGGCAAAGACGCTGTCCCGCGATTCCTGGGGAAGCATCCAAAGCGTGAGCAGAAACACGACCAGCAGATGGACCAAAAAACTGGTAACTGCCGTGATGAGTTCCCGCCTGCGTCTTTTTACAGATCCAGGCAATTTCTCTCTGAAAAAGTGCTTCAGAGTGATGACGGAATGCACAACTTTCACGGCCCATGCGGGAGGCTTGCGACGCCGTCTTTTGGTGCCGCGCTGCTCAACCGTTTGCAACACCGACTTTTTTGGGCCAGGAACTGACGCAGCCGCATTGGAGTCCGTCAGTGGCGGAGTGTCCTGCGGTTTCGATTGTTCTGGTGATTCGTTGCCGTCTGTCATATTCCAAAGTCAGCTGCGGCGAAGTGGTATCGGTCGTCAGCCTCGCGCTACAAGGCTGCCAAGAATGATAACGTCAAATCAGTCGCCGTCGCGGCAGAGAATCCCCATGAATGCCTGGTTTGCAAATTTTCAGGCTTCCGGCAGGAATGTGGATCACCGGACTGGTAATGAATGATTCCGGGCCGCAAAATCGGCATTTCAAGCAAATTTGGATTCGTATCACTGCTGACTTTCGCGTGAGTTCGTCCCTTATGATCCCGGAAAATACCCAATCCGATTCATCTCCAGGCCGTTCCGGTTGGGCGCTGCTGGATGACGATTCTGTGCGGCTGTTTCGCGCTGATCGGACTTTATTCGGGGCTCTGATCACCGCGAGCGTGTTGCTGGCCGCTCATCTTTGGCTGTAGCGACAAGTCGATTTGTAGCGAAGGCCAGCATTGAAGCGAGACATTGCAAGGCGAGCGGCAGGAAAGGGCTTACCATCGGCGAGTCATTGGGTCGAGCGGGCCCGTGCGACTGAACCACGCCAAAGGAAGCAGATCTGATGACAGATCTGCCTACGTAGTCTGACCTGTCTCAGGTCGGATTCCCTGGGCGACGCGATATCTCTGGTAATCCTGTTTCTTCCGCTCGCCGAAAAGACTGGTTGCTGTGCCATCAGCCTAATCCTCATCTAACGGTGACGATAGCCGATTCCGGGAGGGGCGCTTCGGGTGACGGAGAAAAAGCCTTCAATTTGCAGACGTTCGCGACCCACACGCCCCTGTCACACTTTTTGTGACAACGTATTTGGCGTGTGATTTGCAGTGTATGACCGTTCCCGGCTAATCTTCATCTCAGAACTTCCTCCACGTACTCCCCAAGTCTTCAATCAATGTCTGAAACTCAATTGTCCCCCCGAGAAGCGATTGCCCTGTGTCGTCAATGTGAAATTCGCGCCATCGATCTGCGATTTACCGATTTTTGTGGTTCACAGCGGCACTTTACAATTCCGGTCGAAAGGCTGACTGAAGAAAGTTTTGAGCATGGATTTTCGTTCGATGGCTCGTCGATGCGTGGCTGGCAGGCGATCCATGAAAGTGACATGCTGATCGTCCCCGAGTCTCAGACGTGTTTTGTCGATCCGTTTATGAAATCGACACTCGCGCTGCTGTGCAATGTCAAGGATCCCGTCACTCACCAAACCTATCCGCGTGATCCTCGCAATATCGCCCGCAAGGCGGAAAATTACATGCTTTCCACCGGGATCGCTGACCGCGCCCTGTTTGGGGCGGAAGCGGATTTCTTTGTTTTTGACAGCGTCCGTTTCGATCAGCGTGAACACGAAGCGTATTACTATATCGACAGCCTGGAAGGTCAGTGGAATCGTGGGACAGCGGGGCGTCCGCAGGGCGGAAATCAAATTCGTCATCGGGAAGGTTATCTTCCGATGCCTCCGGTCGATACGTTGCAAAATCTGCGGACGGAGATCATGCTCCTGCTGGAAGACAGCGGCATCAAGACCGAAGGGCAACATCACGAAGTCGCGTCCGGCGGACAATGTGAAGTCGATCTCTGCAGCGACACGCTGGTTCGCATGTCGGACAAACTGCTGAGACTGAAATACATCGTTCGCAATGTTGCCGCGCAATACGGCAAGACTGCCACGTTTATGCCCAAACCGATTTGGAATGACAACGGCTCAGGGCTGCACATGACGCTGTCGCTTTGCAAGGACAATCATCCGCTGTTTGCAGGTTCCGGCTACGGCGGCCTGAGTGAAATGGCGATGTTCGCCATCGGCGGTATCCTGCAGCACGCCCCGGCTTTGCTCGCGTTTTGCTGCCCGACAACCAATAGCTACAAACGACTGACCCCCGGTTTTGAAGCGCCGGTGAACTTGTCCTACAGTTATCGGAATCGCTCGGCCGCAATTCGAATCCCGGCAAACTCCGGTCAGGAATCCAGACGACGGTTTGAATTCCGATGTCCGGACGCCGCCTGTAATCCGTACCTGGCGATGTCGGCGATCCTCATGGCGATGCTCGATGGGATTCAAAATCGGACGAATCCCGGTCGTCCGCAGGATAAAGACCTTTACGATCTCGCTCCCGAAGAACGCGCCGGAATCGCCTGCACACCTCCCACGCTGAATGCAGCGCTGGAGGCTCTCGAACGGGATCATGACTTTCTCCTGCGAGGCGACGTCTTCACACCGGATGTGATCGAACGCTGGGTTCGGCACAAACGCGACGACGAAGTCAACGCCATCGATCGTCGCCCGCATCCGTACGAGTTTGCGATGTACTTTGACTGCTGATTTTTGAGTGGAGGCTCCGATGCATCGCGTATTGGTTCTGGGGGCCGGAAAGATTGGACGCGCGATCGCGATGTTCCTGCAGTCAGCGGGCGATTTCAGAGTCCGCGTTGCCGATGCGGATGGTGCGGCTCTGACGAAGTTACAGGGGATGGTGCCGGTTGAAACCGTCGTCGCCGACGCCTCAGACGCCACGCAGTTGCGATTCCTGATGCAGGATTGTGACTCCGTGATTTCCGCTCTGGCCTATTACGCCAATCCCGCCGTCGCTGCAGCGGCCGTGGAATCTTCCACCAGCTACTTCGATCTCACGGAAGACGTCGAAACCACTCGCGCCGTAAGGCGACATGCTGAACAATGTGCGGAAGGCTGCATATTGATGCCGCAGTGCGGTCTGGCCCCTGGTTTCATCTCCATCGCCGCCAGCCATTTGATGCAGCAGTTTGAAAGTCTTGACAGTGTACACATGCGCGTCGGAGCCCTGCCACAGTTTCCGAGCAACGCCCTGAAGTACAATCTGACATGGTCAACCGATGGTTTGATCAACGAATACTGCAATCCGTGTGAAGCCATTCATGATGGTGAATTGCAGAATGTGTTGCCACTTGAAGGTTGCGAAGAATTTTTGCTCGACGGTATTCGCTACGAGGCCTTCAACACGTCCGGTGGCCTGGGCTCACTTTGCGAAACGATGCGAGGCAAAGTGAGGGAACTCAACTACCGCACCATACGCTATCTGGGTCACTGCGAGTTGATGAAATTCCTGCTGAACGACTTGCGACTGTCGGAACGCCGTCAGTTGGTCAAAGAAATTCTCGAACGCGCGATCCCTGTGACCTGGCAGGATGTCGTGATCACCTTCGTCAACGTCTCCGGAACAAAGAACGGCCAGTTTGTGCAACTCACGGACGCCCGTAAGATCTACCACCAGGACATCGCGGGGCAGCACTGGAGCGCGATTCAGATCACGACAGCGGCGAGTATCTGCGCGGCAGTCGATCTGCACGCTCAGAAAAAGCTGCCCAATCGCGGTTTCGTGCGGCAGGAAGACATTCGCTTTGAGGACTTTATCACGAATCGTTTCGGTCGCTACTACACGGCTGGCAGCGAAGCGATTTGAAGTGGTGACCTGAAAACAAAAGCAGGGGAACCGTAAATTAAACGGATTCCCCTTTGTTTTGCAGGTGTTTTTGGAAAACCGCCGATCCGATTTGAACGGACGACCTACGCTTTACGAATGCCGCAGAAGGGTTTGAGCAGTGTTCGGATGATGTAAGAACACTGGAATTCATGCGTCCTGAAGACTTACAATTCATTCACCTCGGGACAGTGAATTCACGCAAAAGGTGAATGGCGAGGTGAATGGAATTCGAATCAATCGGGGATAGGCGTGGGCAGTTGTAATTCAGGGATTGACGTCATAGTTGGTTCACATGGTAAGTGTTGCGCTAGTTTTGGAGTGCGAGGCGGCGTTTCGAGAGGAAGGTTTGCCCGAGGTGCTGCTTGATCCAGTGCTTCACGTTTTTACCCGAGACAGAGACCAACGCCTGGGAAATTATTTCTGG
>JBBQSE010000361.1:0-9208 GCA_038214195.1 Planctomycetales bacterium | reverse complement strand
TCAATCTCGACTCCGTGAACATGGTTATTCCGCCCGCCGCAAGCTGTTGCTCGTTGGGCCGCCAGGATGCGGCAAAACCATGACCGCATCCGCAATCGCGGGTGAACTCAAATTTCCGCTCTTCTCAGTGCAACTGCATGGTCTGATCACAAAATTCATGGGCGAAACGGCCGCCAAGTTGCGGATGATCTTCGACGCGATGACCGAGACGCAGGGAGTTTACTTTTTCGACGAATTCGACGCGATTGGAACGGATCGCGGCGCCAAGAACGATGTTGGCGAAATTCGCCGCGTCCTGAACTCGTTTCTGCAATTCCTGGAGCAAGACGACTCCGACAGTGTTGTCATTGCTGCGACCAACTATGAAGCCATGCTGGACGAAGCTCTCTTTCGGCGCTTCGACGATGTAATTTGTTACGACCGCCCCGACGCCGAACAGGCATCGGCCCTGATTCGTAATCGGCTCCGCGTGTTCATAGGCCCTCGTCCTGCATGGAAGAAGATACATGACGCTGCCGCCGGTCTCAGTCATGCCGAGATCGCACGGGCATGTGATGACGCGGCCAAGGATTGTATTCTGCACGAACGCGGTCAGGTGAAGTCCACAACTCTGGTCGCCATGTTACAAGAGCGACGTCGGAATGATCGAACCGGCAGCGTCGCCGCAAACGGCCAGAATACGAGTACATGATTCATGGACCAGTTGCCTCACCTCTTTCCTCGCGAGACCGGATCGGTCAAACCATACACCTTCGCGCAAAAAGTCGGATCGTCAGAGTTCCGAGTTCCTCCGCGTGATCGCGTGCCACATAGTCGGTCGCTCGTGGCACAGATCGAGTCGGCAGAGCAGCAAGCTGCGACATTGTCATCAGCTCAACCCGCAGAGGCGAAGCCGAAAGGCATTGTTCTTGACTTTCAGAGCGATCCGACGTTCAAGTTGCGACTCAAGAGCCTGGAATCTGAAGGAAGCGGCATTGAACTGCGAAACGCTCGCGTCGATGCCAATGGCGTGATGCATGCGACTGTATTTGTGCCCGATGGCAAAGTGGGACTGTTTGTTCGCAAGTTTGAATCGTTTGCCGATCCAGCCAAAAATACGAAGAAGGGCAAACCTGCCAATAATGACCTGGTCTCCAGCATCAGTCAAATTCGACTGGCGGCATTGGAATCGTTCTGGATGGATGCGGGTGAGTTCCCGAAGGAACAGCACCAACCGCTTTGGTGGGAAGCCTGGCTACGTGAGGCCACGCCCCCGCACGATGTCGTTGAGACGTTTCGCGAACGTGCTCAAGCCGTAGGCGCACTGGTGTCGAAACGTTCGCTCCAGTTCCCAGACCGGCGAGTCGTGCTCGTTCGCGCATCGATCACGCAACTGCTTGCCATTGAAAACCTGTTTGATTTCCTGGCCGAATTGCGAACCGCCAAGATTCTGGCAGCAGAATTTCTGGAACTGACGCCACGCGATCAAGTTGAATTCATTCTGGATGTTCTTGATCGCATTGAACCTCCGCCCTTAAATGCGCCATCGGTTTGCCATCTGGATTCCGGTGTCAATCGTGGGCATCCTTTGCTTGCATTGGCTCTTGCTGAGGAGCACTTGCTCGCAGTAGATCCAACGTGGTCTTCAGCAGATGGGCATTCGCAGCAACATGGAACCGGAATGGCCGGCTTGGCTCTGTATGGCTGCCTGACCGATTTACTGAACAGTACTGGCACGGTTGCCCTTCAGCACCGCTTGGAATCGGTCAAGATTCTTCCAGATCATGGCCAGCACGATCCTGAATTGTATGGGGATGTCACAGCCCAGTCGGTTTCGCGAATTGAAATCGTTGCTCCTGAACGTCGGCAGCGGACATTTGCCCTTACCGTCACAGCGGACAGCCGCGACGAAGGATTTCCGTCATCATGGTCAGCCGCCTTGGATCAGGTTTCCTCCGGTTCGGACGAAGAAGGCCAGCCGTCGCGGTTGCTGATCGTGTCAGCAGGCAACACACCAACAGACAATCGTCACCGATATCCCGATCACAACCGTACCCAGGGAGTCGAAGATCCGGCCCAAGCGTGGAACGCGGTTGCCGTCGGAGCCTTTACGAATAAGGCCACGATTCACTCGGCTGAGTATCGAGATTGGACTCCGGTTGCCAACGCTGGCCAACTCAGCCCTTCCAGCCGAACGTCAGTCGTATGGGAAGATCGGTCCTGGCCGATCAAACCCGACATCGTCATGGAGGGTGGCAACCAAGCAATTGATCCCACCACCGGCAACGCGGACTACGTTGATGATTTAATGCTTCTCACGACGCGCACGAGTCCCACCGGGGCCTTAATGACGACCACGGGCGACACGAGCGCCGCCACGGCTCTGGCAGCGCGCTACGCTGCCATCATTTGGTCGCGATACCCGGAACTTTCTCCTGAATCTATACGAGGAATGCTGATTCATTCGGCTCGCTGGACAGCTCCTATGTTGAGCGAATTTCCGCCGGAGCAACGCCACAATCGACTGCGAGTCTACGGCTACGGCGTTCCCAATCTCAACCACGCGATCTGGAGTGCCAGGAACAACGCTACGCTGGTGATTGAAGATTCGTTGCAACCGTTCGACCAGCATGTGAGCGCGGACGGTCAGAAACGCTTCAAGACGAAGGACATGCGGCTACATCGCCTTCCATGGCCAAAAGAAGTCTTGGAACAACTCGGTGGCGAAACAGTGCGTCTGCGCGTCACCTTATCCTACTTCATCGAGCCCAGCCCCGGTCGTCGCGGGTGGACTCGGAAACATCGTTATCAGTCGCATGGACTTCGATTCGACATCAAGCGACCGACCGACCTGGACGACAACGAGTTCCTCAAACGCATCACAAAATCGGCACAGGACGAAGACGAGGGTTCAACCGCTTCTACCAAGGACGACCGAGACTGGACAATCGGCCCAAAGCTACGTTGCAAAGGTTCGATCCATTCCGATGTCTGGACAGGGACGGCCGCTCAATTGGCTGCATCAGGAACGATTGCGGTCTATCCCGTCACGGGCTGGTGGAAAGAGCGGCCCAATTTGGAACGCTGGAACCGGTCGGCTCGATACTCGCTGATCCTCTCCCTCGAAACCGACGCCGCCAATATTGATCTCTACACGCCAATCATCAATCAAATGAGCGTGCCGGTTTCCACTTCGTAATCCAAACAAGCTCATTGTCGTCCCGAAAGCAAAAAGGAGAAGCAGGGGACGATTGGAAAGCCAATTCTGCGATTTCTATGCGAACACCTGACGGCTGGGCCTGGTGTTGAGTCGGAGGTTGCAGCCGGTTCGGTCGGCCTGGCGTTTTAACGACGTTGGGCGGCCGACTCCGGAAGCGTGCCATTGGGCGGGTTATTGTTTTGTCGGGATCTCAGCGACACGTTCTGTCTGCGATTCAGGCCCGGCAGGGCCGACAAATTCAATGCCGGTGTGCGTGAGCCACCAGGGGAAGAGAGTGAGTCTCGAAGGCCTGAAGGGCCGACACCGCGATCAGTTCAACCCGACTCAATTGTGTCGGCCTTTCATGCCTGCTTCGATCAGTCATCCGGATTCCGGGGCCTTCGACCCCGGCACATGATGTGTCGGCCCTGCCGGGCCTGAACTGCAATAATGACTTTTCGCCACCCGTTCTACTGGTCTCCACTCGGTTCCAGAGCAACCGACTGCAACCAGCCCGCGTGTGGTCCGTGTTCGCGTGCGCAATCTGCGGCGGCGACGCTGCTGACTTCCGAAGCCTGCTTCAGTTCGGCAACCGCCCGATATTTTGCCAGAAACTCAAATCGATGGCGAATCCATTCGCGACGATGTCCGCAGTTCTTTCCGGTGACAGGATCGTCCCCGCAAAGAAACCCTCGGCGCTCGCAACCATGATTCAATGCACAGCGCAAATCTCATCCTCCGGACAACTTTGCGCTCCGACTCACACGCCCTATGACTCAACCCCAGTCTCAGCAAAATCGAACCACGTTGGTCCAGTTCACACAAACAGACCCGACTGTCAACGACTAACGGGTGGCACTGGTGATTGGCTTCACGCTGGTGATTGGCTTTACTGTTAATAAATGGGGTGTCCTCGTGATCGCCACCGCAAGTTCGGTTATCGCTTCGGGGCCAACCGACGCGACTAACACAGGGTGCGAAACGCCTGAAAACTCCGACATGGCGAAGACTTGGCAGTCGCAGGTGCAGATGTGAAGGTGTTCGTTGACAGAATCATTTCACTGTGCCACAGTGCATAAACGATTAGGGTCCGCAGACTGGTCTCACAGAAATTCACGACCTCGGCCACATCACGATGCTCCTCAGCCGGGAGGCGGCCAAAACGCGGAATAAAAGGGAACGAGCAGGGGAGTTCGTTCCTGTCACGAGAAAGCCGGAACGAATATCAGATCTACCGTTTGGTTCAGTCCTTATTTAAAAATTCACTCCGGCCAACCTTGGAAGCCCAAGCCCGGGGACCTCAAACGACTGCGACCAAATCTAGGGTGCTACGGACCCGAATGCAAAAGCACTTTGTTGACACTCAGAATCTCGTTCTCGAGCCCCCCTGAGATCCCACGAGAACGATGTATTCTTCATACCATAAACCTGTATTTTAGAAGTCGTGTACGATGGTTGACTTTTCTAGACGCCTTGGGAAATCCGCTACCGTCAAAATACTCGACCCCGTCGCAGTGTACGACACCTTAGATCGTGCCAGCGATAAAGGCCCACTTCGCGAGGTTCAGAAGGCAATTTTAGCCGTCTGGCACGAACAACGACGGGCCGACCGAGACTTAATTCTGAAATTACACACCGGACAGGGCAAGACACTCATCGGATTGTTGATACTCCAATCAAAGTTAAGTGAAACTGGCGAACCTACGGTTTACCTTTGCCCAAATAATTTCCTAATCCAGCAGACCTGTGAACAAGCCAGACAATTTGGTATCCATGTTTGCACGACTGACGGAGAACTGCCTTTTGAATTCTTAGATGGCAAGGCAATCCTGGTAACCTCTGTACAAAAAATGTTTAACGGACTGACAAAGTTTGGACTTGCTCAACGTTCCTTACCGGTTCACTCTGTACTAATGGACGACGCGCACGCATGTATCGATGCGATTCGAGACGCCTTCTTGATAAGGATCGAAAAGAATCAAGCTGCGTATGCAGAACTTTTATCACTATTCTCCGAGGACTTAGAGCGGCAGGGGTCTGGGACTTATGCGGATATTCTGAACAATATCCAGGAGGCAGTGCTGCCCGTTCCGTATTGGGCGTTCGAGGGCAAAGTGAGCGAAGTCGCCCAAGTATTATCGAAGTTTAGCAAAAATGCCGACATCAAGTTTGCGTGGCCAGTGATTAAAGACATCCTGTCCCGTTGCCACTGCGTGTTTTCAGGACGAGCAGTAGAGATTGCTCCATACCTTCATCCTCTCGAACAATTTGGATCATATTTCAAGGCGAAACATCGCGTCTTCATGTCTGCGACAATAACAGACGACGCATTCTTGGTGAAGGGATTGCGTCTCGCCCCAGAGACGATTTTGAATCCCTTGCAATGTGCAGACGAGAAGTGGTCTGGCGAGAAGATGATTCTGATTCCATCGCTCATTCATGAATCGATGGATAGACCGTATGTCGTCGCAGGTTTCGGCAAGCCCCATGAAAAAATGAAGTCGGGTATTGTAACTCTGGTGCCGAGCACCAACGGTAGCGCCGATTGGAAGAAGTATGGTTCGACTGTCGCAGATCGGAACTCAATCACTGCCGAAGTTGCGAAACTGCGAAGCGGAAATTTTGAAAGAACGTTGGTGATTGTGAATCGATATGACGGAATTGACTTACCCGACGAGACGTGCCGGATTCTGATAGTCGATTCTAAACCTTATTCGGAGTGCTTAGCCGACGTCTACGAAGAAAGTTGCCGAAGCGAAAGCGATGTCTCTGCAATTCGTGTCGCTCGGACAATTGAGCAGGGGCTCGGTAGAAGTGTTCGCGGAGAGAAAGACTACTGCGTCATAATACTCATCGGCCCAGATCTGATACGGGCGGTACGGACCAAAGAATTACGTAAACACCTTTCCTGTCAGACCGCTGCACAAATCGATCTCGGACTTGAGATTGTGGAAATGTCTCGCGAAGAAATTGAAAATGGCACGGAGCCTGGAAAGGTGTTTTCCAAAGTGATAAATCAGTGCCTAACTCGAGATGAAGGCTGGAAGCAATTCTACAAAGCACGCATGGATGCCGTCGATTTCACTACTCGCGAAAGCGGTGTGCTCGGCATGCTCGCAAGCGAGTTAAACGCTGAGCAACTTTATTCCACTGGACAGATTGATCCTGCTGTCAACGGCATTCAAAAACTTATTGATGAGGCGGGAGTCCAGGAGCTAGATCGTGGCTGGTACATGCAAGTGATGGCGAGGTACCTCAACGCACGAAGCAAATCGAAAGCCAACGATATGCAACTTGCTGCGCATAAGAAAAACACATATCTGCTCAAGCCAAGTTCGGGCATGCAGATCCGCAAGATTGAAAACATCAACCAAAAACGTGTCGCCGGAATTATTGAATGGATAGGCCAATTCGAAACGTATGAAGAGTTGGCCGTTACCGTCGTAAGCATCTTGGATCGAGTGTCGTTTGGTGTCAAAGCTGAAACGTTCGAACGGTCACTGAATGAACTCGCCCGCGCTTTAGGATTCGAGAATCAGAGACCAGACAAAGAATGGGGCGAAGGCCCAGACAATCTTTGGCGCATACGTAGCGGTCAATTTCTCTTGTTCGAGTGCAAAAGTGAGGCTGATATCCAACGATCAGAAATTGCAAAACGAGAGGCGGAGCAGATGAACCGTTCCGTTGCTTGGTTCAAGAAATACTACGAAGGTTCTGCGGTGGTTCACATCATGATTATTCCAACACACGTGTTAAGTACTTCGGCCAGCTTTCTCGAAAACGTCCACGTCATGGATGACAAGTTATTAAAATTAATGAAGGGCAATATTAAGACGTTCTTCGGTGAATTTCTCCAGTATGACTTGCGGGGGCTTTCTGAGGAAAAGGTGCAACAATTGCTTGCCACACACCAACTCACCGAGGATGACCTAAGTTCTAAGTACGTGCGGCCGGTTGTCGATAAGAGGAGATCTTCATCGTAGTGTGAAAACGGCCAGCGTTGGGAAGCGTGAAAAGCGTAAAAGCGGACGCAGCCAATAATGTTCGGCACGGATGCTGGGGAGGAAAAACTGCTATGTGTGAGTCATAAATTTATTAAATGCGTGCATTGATAGCGCGACCGAAACATCGGTTTAAAAAAGTGGATCGGGAAAAAGAAGGGGGGCGTGGTGTGCCGGGATAAAATCGTTTTGGAATAGAGAATGCAAGTATATTACGAAGAACGTTTAGCCAACTGCTTCGCCCTTCACCTGAGGGCGGATCTCGGTCTGTCTTAAGCGTCCATTCGCAGGAAAACGCAGGGCAGCCATTGCGCTTCGACATCACTACTTTCGTGTGCCGATCTTGTCCTGACAGTGAGAAGGCAGCATCGTCGCTGACGTGTATTGCAAGGCATCGACGGACACGGCGGAGTCCGAGACCCTGTGCAAGCGTGGACATTCCAAAAACATTTCATCAGGTGCATGGCACCGTCCGTCACGCCCCCGTTGTCACAGTCCGGAGAGCAACTAGATTCTCTTGCCCTTTGATCCATTGCATGGCTGACAGAGAAGTTGTAAGTTCGCTACCGATGTTGCCCCGCCCCGCGACACCGGGATGATGTGGTCGAACTGTAGGTTCTGCTTGGATCCGCACTGCACACACTGCCCACTGTCACGCCGCCAGACTTCTGATCTGATCGCTTCGGGGATCGCCGTTCGGGTGGTCTGTTCATACGGCAACGGAGCGGCTGGTGCTTCAAAGAAGACTGCTTCTAGCAATTACCACCACGAATATGCCAAACGTTGTCATACCCGCCCTTTTTAAAAACCGCCAAGCAACGCAAATCATTGCCGCATAACGAATCGCCATCCATGCGGCGGGCGATTAGCACGACGAATACCTCGTGCGTTGAACTTTTCCGCTTCGTGAGTGTTCTGCTCCTTTCAAGAATCAAACGAGGTCACTCGGCGGCCGAGGGGGAGTTTATCGACTGGCGGTGCCACATTCCATCTGCCGTCGGCTGTCTTGAAAACACTGTGATTTCGGGCCACGGCACTCGGAAAGTGCCTGCTACTTTGACTTCTGGCACACGTGTCTGTTCACATCGGCATTTCCAATTTTTGGTTGTCCAGTTGGGATCAAGCGAATTCGCGGATTCCAATGAACAGTCGGTCGGTGGCCCATTTCTGGAACCACTCGGAAATCCGCGTGGTCCAGTCCTGTTCATCAGCCAGTGACTCCGACTCCAGAGACATCTCAGCGACGCGAGCGATCGCTTCGCCAAGGCAGAGATCCGCCATCAAATGTTCAAGCAACTCATATTCCTGCGGCTCGACTTCAATTGTTCGAACGACGTAGTTGAGTCGCGTGATCACCGGGTATGTCGGTTTCTGCTTCGGCAGTGCGTCGTTCGAGGCCGTTCCTTTGCGGACTGCGATCGCATAGTTGTGTGCCTGGGTATCAATTTCAGCAGACGAACACACGGACTCGGGATCAGCGCCAGACCGGATATGCGTTCCGGTGGAATCGACGAGACCTCGTCAGGACTTAGAGTCTGCCGGTCGTCAATTCGAGGGCCGCTGAAAACGTCGCTGTAAGTTTGCTCCAGCAGAGCGAGTCCGTCATCAGAGCGAGCCAGTACTCATCCGGACGTGACTCCTCAGACGAATCGGCAGCGGATTCTTCGTCACTGGCTGACGCCTGAAGTAAGGAGAAGTGCGAGCGTATTCATCATGAACGGTTATACCGCACGAATGAGCGGTAAAGCAGTTCATTTCTCGTCGTTTGTGTTGGATTTCCTGAGGATTGATTGAGTTGTTCCGAATGTAGAGTTATGCCGGTCGAACGGGCTCTGGAATTTCCGCACGGAAAGGAACGACAGATTGCGGTGTTCAGGACGACAGAAGTCTAATTCGAATTGCCGCTGATTGACAGCAAGCGAATGTGTTGCGGGCGGCGTGCGAAAAACCTTTGACGACTGCAGGTTGCCCAAAAATGTGTTTGAGGCGTGTTTGAGGCTGTAGTCGAGTCAGCGTCTACGCGACCATT
>JBBQSE010000360.1:0-9214 GCA_038214195.1 Planctomycetales bacterium | reverse complement strand
CGTAATTGTAGCCGGACTCATCAGAGTTCGGGCGTTGTTATACTTCACGCGGTCAGAAACGATGCTGTGGATTTTCTTGCGATTGTCCCCTCTCCCCGTGGCTGAGAGGGGTAGGGTCAGCAAAATCGTTGCCTTTGAAAGTATCTCCGTCTGCACTGCGTGAAGTATGGTTGCCGGCAACAATCACTTGCCGCGTGGCGGTGGTACCTGTTCCCAATCTTCTGTGTGGCTTGCCGCGTCAAGCAGGGACGGCAACCCCAGTGTCAGCGTTTCCTCGAACTCTGGCAAAATCTCTCCCGCCAACCGCGTGATCGCAACTGGGCGAGATGCAAAGGATGCACCGCTGGAGGAAAAAAAGACGACCGGCGGATTTGCCATCCACTGTACCAGATGATCCGACACACGATCAGTCAGTTCCTGCGGAGCGTCCGGAAACGCGTGATCGATCAGGAAGACAAACTGGCATGCTTTCTTGCTTATCCCCCACAGCCGATCGCACCCGCGTTGCAGCGCGCCGCAGAAACGATGGCGCAAGAACGAGGCCTGCTCATCAAATTCCAGGCTTCGATATCCGGCAAGGTCGTCATCCTGAGACACCAGCAAAGTAAAGACCTGCTGGTCAAAACCAATACCGCCAACCAGCCAGCGCATCCGGCTGGTTTCGATAAGAACGATGAGCAGGGCAGGCTCTTTTGCGGGCATAAATTTCCTGATCCCTTGTGGCCGAATTCGTAAGAATTAGGATTTCAACGTTAAAGCACCAAAGATCGGAGCATCACCCGCAAAACAACTTCACAACAACACGTCCAGCCGCGTCACAATGGACGCGCCCTGATCGATGATACATCGTATGTCCATTGCATTTCCACCGACGGACGCCAGTGCTTCCGCCCGTTGAGTCACTTCATTGACAAATGACTTCACATCTTCGCCAAACTGGATTCTGGCAATATCGTCGTCGTAACGATTCGCCGCCTCGTGCAGTACTTCGATCAACTCGTCAGGATCCCACGGTTTTGTGATGTACCGAAACAGACCGCCCGTGTTAATAGCTTCCACAACGGCCTTGATGTCCGCATATCCGGTGAACACAATTCGCACGGCCTCCGGATGGGCAATTTTGGCCTGATTCATCAACTCCACGCCCGTCATGCCTGGCATTCGCTGATCAGTCATGATGACGTGGATTGGATGGGCACGCAGGATTTCCAATGCCCGCTCACCGGATTCCGCCGTGTGAAGGTCGAAGTCGCGACGCAGAAGTCCTTTGAGTGAAAGCAGGATGTCTGGTTCATCATCCACAATCAGAATAGGATGTTTCGAGGTTGGTGACATAGTTAACTCCGGAGATCCTGTATCGCGTGCGGCGACTTCGGAAAACTGCTGAAACTCGTCTTGGACATTGTCACACCCTGGTCTGTGCGTGGCCGGGCTGGACTGCTTGTTCTTACCCATATTCTGACAATTTGAGATCGGACGTTGAGACGCTGGAGGACGTTAATTTTTGCGAGTCCACATCAGGAGTTGCCGTCATTGCGTATTTGTCTGGCATCCAACGTGCTCTGTCAATGCTGCCAAAGGTGCGACGGCATTGCATTGGGTGTTGTGGACCAGTCTTCCGTCCGCCACATTCGAGGCTGCGTGGGAAGTGATTCGTTATTACGAATGCCACTGGCTCGCTGACGACACTCATTAGGCGATCAAAACCGTTCGCGATTTTATCGTCACCTCGCCGGTCTGGGCGGCTTCCTGATGAGAAAACGAGATGGACACTCCCGGTCAACCATCAAAACGCGGATCGTCGCAAATCCACAGACTGCGCGTTGAGCGATGAATCAGTCACTGGTGCCTGGAGTGAATACCGTACGTTCGTATTCAGGTCCCGCAATTCGGACGTCGGCTCAAAGCCATTTCGTGCCGTCGCGGCGGAACTCGTCAGCAACACAGGGACATCCGACGTTGAAGTAGAGTCACCGTGAGCGGGGATCGCCGGATAACGATTTCTGTCGGTCGGTGGCTTTTTGGGATGAGATCCGGCTTCGCCCGTCGGTGCTCGACTACCGGAATCGACGGCCCACTGAAGTCCAAAGAACGGCGACCTGGAATTGCTGTCCATGTTCATGAACGAACGCTCAAACTTGCAGCCTGTGAGACTCAACAGCATGAGTCCCGTCAGGGCAGTTCTTCGAATCGAATTTGTCTTTTCGATTGGCATAAGTAAAACGCGAGCATTCGTCTCGAAATTGGAGCGTTCAAAACATTTCTCGTTCGGCAGTTTAACCGTCGTCGCATTTTAGTAACCAGACGAATTCCGGTGTTCTAGACGCTTTGAAGCCTGGTCCAATTCGCGTATCGGCAGAAATCGCCGGTTGGCGATCTGGGAATGTCAACTCGGCAGAATTGCACAATCCTGGGCAGACGCCTATTTTCCGGTCGTACCGCCATTTGCCGGGCGCTGATCTGAAGGGGGCTTTGCCATTGCGTTCGTTTATCTCGAGCCAACGGCGAGGCCGTATTGATCCTCGCCCCGCAGCTGGCTCGGGTTAAAATAGTCAAATGCATTTCACCGCGAACGCAAACAATGCCCAGCCCTGAATACACCGTCATCATTGGACTCGAAGTTCACACTCAACTGAAGACACAGTCGAAACTGTTCTGCGGCTGCTCCACAGCTTTTCGCCCAAACGATCCGAACACCCAGACGTGCCCTGTGTGTCTTGGCCTGCCGGGTTCGCTGCCGGTCATGAATCGCCACGCCTTTGAATTGTCGCTGATCACGGCAGTGGCGTTGAACTGCGAGATTGCTTCGCACACCCGCTGGGACCGCAAGCAGTACTACTATCCGGATCTGCCGAAAGCGTATCAGATCAGTCAATACGATCTGCCATTCAGCAGCAAGGGCTGGCTCGACATTGCTGCCGATGATCCCACGCAGCCGCCACGGCGCATTAACATCACTCGCGCCCATCTCGAAGAAGACGCAGGCAAGAACGTCCACGACGACAGCGTCCGCGGGGCAGAAAGTCGAGTTGACCTGAATCGCACGGGGACTCCGCTGCTGGAAATCGTCAGTGAGCCTGATCTTCGGTCGGCATCCGAGGCGCGACGCTATCTGGAAAACCTGCGATCTTTGTTGCTGTTCATTGAGGTGTCCGACTGCAACATGCAGGAAGGCAGTCTGCGATGCGACGCCAACGTCAATCTGCATATTCACAACGCCGACGACAGTCGCACGGCAACGCCGATCGTCGAGTTGAAGAACATGAACAGTTTTCGCAACGTTGAGCTGGCAATCGAATACGAAGTGCGTCGGCAGGCGACGCAATTTCAGAAGACCGGCCAGAAGATTGGTGACGTTCCCAAGCAAACGCGTGGCTGGGACGCTGAACGCAGTGTGACGTTTACGCAGCGCGAGAAGGAAGAGTCGTCAGACTACCGTTATTTCCCTGACCCGGATCTGTTTCCCGTCACGACGTCTGTGGAACAGATCGACAGGATCCGCAAATCGTTGCCGGAAACCCCCGCCGTGCGGCGGGAACGGTTTCAGTCGCAATTGGGACTGAGTGAATACGATGCGGCCGTCATTCTGGATCAGGGTCCGGAACTCGCGGCCTGGTTCGAACAGGTCTCACAATTGTGCGGCGACGGCAAGACAGCCGCCAACTGGGTGACGCAGGACGTTCTTCGCGATCTAAACGCCGATGGATTGAAGATCGATCAGTTCCCGATCACGGCCGAAATCCTCGGCACCCTGCTCAAATGCGTCACCTCGGAACGTATCACCACAAAGAGCGCGCGGGACGTTTACGCGTCCCTGAAGGAAGATGCTGCAAACGATCGACCGATTGCAGCGTCCAATGTCGATCACATGATCGAGTCGCGCGGCCTCGAAATCGTACGCGACACGGGGGCACTCGATGCCGCGATCGCCGCCGCGATGTCCGCCAAACCGGATGCGGTCAACGATTTTCGTTCTGGAAAACAAAACGCCATCGGCCCGCTGATCGGTATGATCATGAAACAGGTCGCCGGCGCGGATCCGAAACAGGTTCGCGAATTACTGATCGCCGCGATTACTGGAAATTGACGTGGGCCATGACGCTCAGAAGTGCCCGTCCTACGGTAAATTTGCTTCTGCCGCTCGCTTTAGAGTTAGAGCAATGGCATCGAACAACTGCTCAGCCTGGACAGGTTTTGTCAGGTAGTCGTCCATGCCGGCTTCCAGACATTTTTCGCGATCTCCTTTCATCGCGTTTGCTGTGAGCGCGATGATTGGGGTCTGGCGATTTGACGCCCGCTCGTCGGCGCGAATCGTCCTGGCGGCATCGTAGCCATCCATTTCAGGCATCTGAATATCCATCAGGATCAGGTCGAAGGACTGTTTCCGCACCTCCAGTACCGCTGCTCTTCCGTCATTTGCAAGAACGACCTCGTGCCCCTGTTTGTTCAGCAGAATTTGCATTAACTTTTGATTCACCACGCTATCCTCGACCACCAGGATCCGCACGGCAGATGGCTGGAATCCGGCATTTAACCTGGCTTGCGTTACAGAAGGAGTAGGCGAGGTTTTTCCGTGAATCGCGACACGCAGCACATTCAGCAGCACTGTCGGCCTGATCGGCTTGAACAGATATGCGGCCGCCCCCAACCGATCGCACCAGGAACTATCTTCTCCTTTCTTCCTTGGACCCAGCATCATCACGAGTCGCGGCACGACGTTCCCTGAGACGCTCAAATCACGTACGAATTCGATGTCACCCGGGCCTGGACTCTGACAGTCGAATAGCAGCAGTTCGAATTTCCGTTTTTCATTTTGAGCCTGCCGTAATTCCAACAGGGCCTGCGATCTATCCGCCACCAGCGTTGGCACCATTCCCTGATCAGCCATGACGCGCCCCAAAGCCTGACGAACCCTGGCGTGGCTCTCAACGACCAGAATGTGGATTCCTTTCAGCTGTTCAGTGGGAGGACCGGAAACCGGCAGTTCCAGGTTCGTCGATACCGTGAATGGAATGTGGACATGGAACTCGCTTCCCTCGCCAGTCACGCTCCCTACGTCGATTTGCCCGCCCATCATTTTGACGAGTCGTGAGACGATTGCGAGACCTAAACCCGTACCGCCAAATTTTCGGGTTGTGCTCGTATCCGCCTGTTCGAAGGAGTCAAAAATACAAGACAGCCGGTCCCCGGGGATGCCCGTCCCGGTATCGGACACATCGACATTCACGCCCACTTTTCCATACGCTCGCGTTCCTGCTGACACTGTCACGACAACCTCTCCAACCGTGGTAAACTTGATGGCGTTGCTCACCAGCTTGAGCAGAATTTGTCGCACGCGGACGGGATCGCCCACAACATACTCTGGAACTGCGGATTCAAGATCGCCAATCAGCAAAACTCCTTTTTCGTCCGCCTTGATCGCAAACGTGTCAAGAGTGCCATACAGGAGTTCCTCCAGTGAAAACGGAATACTCTCAAGGTCGAGCTTGTCCGCTTCAATCTTCGATAGGTCCAGGATGTCGTTTATGTTCGTGAGCAATCCGTCCCCCGACGCCACCACAGTCTCCAGATGCGTGCGCTGCTCGGCCGTCAGGTCGGTGTCCAGCAGTATTCGGCTCATTCCCAAAATGCCGTTCATCGGCGTCCGAATTTCATGGCTCATGTTCGCGAGAAACGCACTCTTGGACCGATTCGCGGCCTCGGCGGATTCTTTGGCTGTCCGCAGTTCTTCTTCGGCCTTTCTGCGATTCGAAATATCAACAATACTCGCTCGAACCAGTTGCTGGTTCATGGGAGGCAGTCGCGCCAGCCGAACTTCACACGGGATGGTGTCGCCCATCGTATTGCAGTGTAACCATTCAAAGACCGGCGATTCACCCTTCAACGCCCGCATGATCTGCTGTTGGGCGAATTCCGCCGACGCGCGACCGTCCTCCTGAATGCGAGGACTCAGGTCAACCGGACTTTTTCCCAGCAGCTCGACTCTGGGCAACCCGAAAAGTCGCTCCGCATTCCTGTTGACTTCGATGAACCTGCCACGGTCCATATCCAGCAGGACGATGGCCTCAGAGGCATTTTCCACAAGAGCCTTAAATCGCGCTTCGCTCAACTGCAAGTCACCCATCGTCCCCATAAGTCGCCGTTCGGCGATCCTCAATTCGTTGAGGGAGGCTGCGACAACCAATCTCGTGACCGCGATGACTGCGGCGAAGAGTTGCTGCGAAAGAATTGCTTCAGCCACGTCCTTCGGGTCGTAGTAACCATGGCCAAGTGACATCAAAGAAAGTTGCCGAGCCAAAGGGCTGGCCAAACTCGATAACCTCGCCGCAATACGACAACCAGAGCCAGCCCGGACGCCGGCCAGACGGGGGTGACGTTCCCGGGATCGATGGCCACGATTTGGCCAAGCCGCGCCAATATCCAGTAGGCGATCGCGATCACGATCGTTTCGGCAAGGAAACTCAGCCATGGCTTTCTCACGGCGATTGTCATCCCATCCACCCTGGTTCGAGACAACGCCTGTTTCCGCGATCATCAACAGCTTGAGTACGCATCAGAAGTCCTTTTGCCGCCAAAATTGAAGACTTGCAGATGGCAGCATCGCTGAGGTTTCTGCCACTGTCAAACAACGGGACTCCATTCATGCCTGGCCGCCGTTCTTGACAACTTGCTGAGCTGGACATCGCCAACCTGGGGCAGAAAACACAGCTAAGCATCGAGCGGAAAATAAATGTACTTCAGCCTCTTCAGGCTGACATTGAAACACGACAAGTCAGGCGGGAAAGCCTGACGTACTTCCCACGGCTGTCTTTTTGAAATTGCATTCAAGTCGAGTGATTTGCATGTCACCCACAATCTGACTTACGCTGCGCACTGCGGTTGCAAATGCGTGATCTCGCATTTGCCGAGGAATTCAGCGGCTATGCAGCAAGGGTGAGGCATATGAACAGTTTTCGAGCGGTTTTCTGTCGATTTTTCGGAATCGTTGTTGTCTGCCTTTGCCTCGCAGCGGAACCAGCAGTTGGAGTACAGTTTCGCGTCTATGTTGGGACAAACACTGCCAGTGGCAGCATCAGTAATGGAATCTATACGTGTCTGTTTGATGCCGAGACAGGCAAGTTGTCTGAGCCGGAACTGGCGATCGAGCTGGCGAGCCCCTCATTTCTTGCGGTGCATCCGAGTCGCAAATTTCTGTACGCGGTGAACGCACCGAGCAAAGGACAAGATACGGCAAGCGGTGGCACTACGGCGATGCAGATCCATGAGGACGGGACGCTGACGAAGCTGAATGAGCAGCCATCATTCGGTGGTGCCTGTCACTGCAACGTGGACGCCACCGGGCATACATTTCTGATTGCAAACTACACGGGCGGAAATGTCGTCGCGTACCCAATTGCCGCCGATGGCAAACTCGGTGAAGCCACTTGCAACATTCATCATGAGGACCCGAGTCGCGAAGACGCCGCCGAGTTGCGTCCGCGAGCCCATTCAATCAATCTGAGCAGCGACAATCGTTTTGCCTACGCGACCGATTTGGGGCTGGACAAGATTTTCATCTACGAACTGGATGCGAAGCAATCGACTTTGTCACCTGCGGACCCGCCATCGGTTAGTGTCGCGCGGGGAGGCGGGCCAAGACATTTTTCAATTCACCCGTCCGGAAATTTTGCGTACACAAACAACGAGACTACGTTGGTCGCAACGGCATTTTCCCGCAATGCAACGACCGGTGCTTTGACGGTGATTCAGGATATCACCACGATTCCTCACGGTCATGAAGGTTCAAAAAGCACGGCGGAATGCCTGTGTCATCCGAGCGGTCGATTCCTATACATCAGTAATCGAGGTCCGGACTCAATCACGGTGTATTCAATCAATCAGTTGACGGGCTTGTTGTCCTGGGTCGAGAACGAGCCGACGGGTGGCAAAACACCGCGAAACTTCTTTATTGAGCCAGGTGGAAAGTGGCTGCTGGCTGAAAACCAGGACTCCGATTCCGTTGTCGTCTTCGAAATCAACCAGGAGACTGGCTCTCTGAGTCCCACCGGAGATTCCATCAAAGTCGGCAAACCCGTGTGTATTCGCATGGTCACAGTCGAGTAACCATTGATGATCGTCAATTAGCCTGGTCAGAAATGATGGTGTGGATTTTCTTGCGATTGCAGGCTGTTGATTTAATACCAACCCGAAGCGCCAGTTTTGAAGTTGCGCAAACGGTCCTGATATTAACCCGAAGCGCCAGCGAGGCAAACAAGTTACGTCTGCCCTTCCGCGTGAAGTGTTTGCCTCGCTGGCGCTTCGGGTTACTATTTTTTGCGGTGGTTTCGTTGCCGGTGACGACCGTAAGTCAAAAATGCGCAACTTCAAAAAGCGTCAGCGAGGGATTGTTCATTACTCGTTCCCTCGCTTACGCTTCGGGCTACAATTGAACCCAAAGTGGCGCTGTCCAATTAAGCATCGCGTAGTTAACAAGTGTCCTGACCGAAATCAGCCGCAGAGCGCTAGCTCACGGTTTTCACAAAACCGGACGCTAGCGCGTTCCGGCTGATAAGACAATCATGAACCACTCGATGCTAACCCAGGGAGTCCCATGACAAATTCACCCACACCCTGCGACGGAACGTTTACGGTCGATGTGGAAGATTACTTTCAGGTCTCGGCGTTTGCTTCGGTCATCAAGCCTGCCGACTGGGATCACTACGAATGCCGAGTCGAACGTAGCACCCGGCAGATTCTGGAGATCGCCGCAAAGCAATCGACAACGGGCACGTTTTTTATTCTTGGCTGGGTCGCCGAACGGTTTCCTCGACTGGTGGCCGAGATTCGATCGGCCGGACATGAAATCGGCTGCCACAGCCACTGGCATCAACTCGTCTATGAGCTTGGACGGGAACGATTTCGCAACGATCTCGTGAAATCCCGCGACACGCTGCAGAACATACTTGGAGAGCCGGTGCGTCTGTATCGCGCGGCAAGTTTCTCGATCACGCTGCGGTCGCTGTGGGCGCTCGACATTCTGATCGAAGAGGGCTTTGACACAGATTCCAGTATTTATCCGATTCGACATGATCGCTACGGAATTCCCGGATCACCAAAGGCTCCGCACATCATTGCGACGGCGAGCGGGCAGATTCGCGAATTCCCCGGGATGACGGCGAATGTCGCAGGGATGACGATTCCTGTTGGCGGCGGTGGTTATCTGCGGCTGTTTCCA
>JBBQSE010000359.1:0-9242 GCA_038214195.1 Planctomycetales bacterium | reverse complement strand
GACTGGCCTACGAAAAGCACGGCCTGAAGTCCGTCTGTTACAGGCCATTTTCAGGGTACGGCGAAGACCAGGACGATACGTATCCGTTTCCCAGCATCTGCAAGCGTGCCATGGCGAATGTCGGCAAGGATGTGTTAACGGTTTGGGGCACTGGAGACCAGATGCGTGACTTTATTCACATTGAAGACTGCGTTGATGGAGTGTTGAAAACGATGGACAAGATTGACGATGGCGATGCATTGAATCTGTCCACAGGGATTTATACAAGTTTCAAGCAATTCGCCCGCATTGCGGCCGAAGAATGCGGATACGAACCCGAAGTTATTGGGCTATCCGACAAGCCTGCTGGAGTCTTCGCGCGCGGGGGATGCAAAAAGAAGCAGGCGGAGTTCGGATTTCAGTACGCAATCGAGTTTCGCGAAGGAATTCGAACGGCGTTAGACTACCTTGCGCAGCGTGTTAAAAATTGATCCAAATCACGAAATGCCGATTATCGAAGCATGGCGTCGATCTCGTAGTCCAGAATCCAACACCATGAAAAATCCAATTCAGTCGCTGAAATTCCGAACTCGTGGGGCCATGCGGACAACGCGACGAGTTTTTCAATCGTTGAAATCCTTCGGAAAGCGAAACGCGACGCCCGACAAATACGTTCGCACTCTTAAAAATATGGAAGCCTGCTGTGGATCATTGAACGGCAAACAAGTTTTAGAGATTGGCTCCGATCCGGCCGGAGAGTTCCTTGCTTATTTGTCATCGCAGCGAACGCTGTCAGAGGCTGTTGGCGTCAATCCGTGTGTCAATGACCATCGTGTTCGTTCGAAATATTCTCTGTTAAAGGAGGATGCTCGGTCATTACCGTTCCCCGACAATTCTTTCGATGTGATTGTTTCTATCTCTGTCTTTGAGCATGTTCAGAATCTTGACGTCGCATTGGCAGAGATGTATCGCGTGCTTCGTCCAGGAGGGTATCTTTTCGCGGAGTTTGGCCCGATCTGGTCGAGTGTTTGGGGCCACCATCTTTGGTTTTACCACGGTGACAACGTGCGAGACTGGCGAAACACTCCGTTGCCGCCTTACGCTCATTTGTTGATGCCAGAAAACGAACTTCGAGCATGGTGTCAGGATCGATACAGAGACGATTCACTGACGGTGAAGATCTGCGACTTTGTGTACCGCTCCGAAGAACAGAATCGTCTGTTCTACAGCGATTACGAGGCCATTGTTTCCGCGAGCCAGTTCACTCAGCTCTACATGATCGGCTATGCAGACCTGCCGTTTTCTGAGCAGTACGCCGTTCAGGATTCGCAACAGTTGTTTCGCCAGCTAGCCGAACGTCACCCAGGAAAATCGGGTTATGGATACCACGTTATCTCAATGCTGCTGGCAAAACCTTGAACAGCATTGTCACGTTCTCAGTTTGTGTAGTTGCGTATTTCGAGCACGATGCACTCTGTCATTTGACCAGGTGAAATGAGTACGGTCGCAGTCGCGCCGATGTTCCCATGAAAATACTTGTCATCAATACGGACTACTTCGAGTTCCTGCAATGGTTTTATGGACAATGTCCTGATCTTTCCAGCCAAAGCTTTGATACGCAATTAGCAAAGCGCATGGCCAGTCTGTTCGGCGTGGCAGACTTCTATTCGCGGGCCTTCGCTGCCGCTGGACATGCTTCCCGGGATTTGATTCTTAACAACGAATACCTGCAGCGAGCCTGGCTGGCAGAGAAAGATAAGACCGTCTCTTTCGATCGCTGGAGCTTTCGCTTTCGGCGTGGATTATTCCCGTGGTTTTCCAAAGTGAAAGATCCCGCATGGATGCTCAACGTCCTTGCGGCTCAATTGAAATACTACCAGCCGGACCTGATCCTAAATATCGAGATGCATTTCGTCCCCCCTCTGTTTTGGAAAAATAACAAGCCGAAAACGTCTCGACTTGTGGGACAGATTTCCTGGATTCATAACAAAAATTCTGATGGCAATCTAAACGTTGTGGTTCCTGAGACGCAGGCATGGAATGTATACGACCTCGTACTGTCATCTTTTCCAACGACCGTTGAATACTGCCGGAAAATCGGGATACCTGCACAACTGAGTCGGCTGGCATTTGAGCCATCTATTCTGAATCGATTTGAAGGGCAGACTCGCGACATTCCCGTGAGTTTCATTGGTGCTGTCGGATCAGGAATTCACAGAAGTCGCCTGGCATGGCTGAATTCGGTTTGCAGCATGATTCCAGTGGATGTCTGGACTCCTTCCGAAAGTTTTATCCCTGCTGATTCCCCCATTCGGCAGCGATTGCATGGCAACGCCTGGGGAACTGACATGTACGGAGTATTAAACAGATCTGCGATCACATTGAATCATCACGGGGATGTGCCTGATCACGCTAACAATCTGCGATTGTACGAAGCTACCGGAATGGGTTGTCTCCTGATTACAGACTGGAAGCCGGATCTGTGTGAGATCTTGCGGCCGGGAATCGAATGCGTGGCGTATCGATCTGACGAAGAGTGTGTTGAGCAAATCCTCTACTATCAAAATCACCCTGATGAAGCACTTCAAATCGCACGGGCAGGGCAGCGTCGTACGCTGGAAGAACACAACTACGATTCCCGCATTCATGCCTGCCTGAAGCATTTGTCGATGAACTGAGTACTGCTCGCATTTCCAGAAAAGGCATTTTAGGGTTGTGTGCAATCGTGCTAAGGACTGGAGCCAACCTTGGAGCGTAATGCCGTGAACCGCGTTTCAAACAGTAAGACGTCCGACCGATTCCTTTCGATGATCCCGGAATGCGCCAAAGCCCCATTGCGTGATCTTCTTGGGAAGGAACATCCATATGGATTGGCGATTTCTGAAAGGTGCAGGTTGTCCGGGATGCCACGGTTCACCAATTGTCAGGCAACATTCTTTGGCAGATCGCTGAAACTGTGTGACCCGGCGTCATTTCTTTCGGCGCATCACGAAATCTTTGTAGAAAGAGCGTACGATTTTGATGCCGACAGTCGCTCTCCCGTGATCATTGACGTCGGAGCAAATATCGGGGTGGCCAGCATCTTTTTCCTGCGACGATTTTCTTCTGCGTCAATCATTGCCATTGAATCTGATCCTGTTATTTGCAGCGTGCTCAGGGAGAACGTCCAGACATTTGGAGGCAATGACGTGGAAGTGATTCACGCCGCAGCGTGGGATGCGAACGAGACACTGAAGTTCTCGGCGGATCATGCTGATGGAGGCCGCATTGCATCAGACGGAACTACGCAGGTCAAAGGTATTCGCCTTCGGGACCTGATTATCGAGCGCGAGATTGACCTCTTGAAGATCGATATCGAAGGCGCTGAAAGTCGGGTGCTGCAGGACTGTGCGGATTCTCTGGGAAAGGTTCAGCGGGTGTTCGTCGAGTTTCATTCTCAATCCGGGTGTCCACAGGAACTGTCTCGATTGCTGCAAATCTTTGAAAAGAGTGGCTTTCGGTATCAAATCCAAAGTGCTGCCGGGAACGTTCGCAGTCCGTTCATGACTCCGGTCTGTCATTCCGGATTTGACATGCAGTTGAATATCTTCGCCTACCGTGCAAAGCTCGAATCAACGTGTTAATGCGGATCTGGGATCTTCAATGCCTGCGTGGACTCCCTAAGTGATACAGATTGGTCGCAAACTTCTCTGGCGACTGCGACGCTTCTACTCGCATACGAATCTTTCGTGGAGCCGTCTGCGAAAGGTGAAGTCTTCTAATCCACCCTTTGGATTCGGTCGTGGACAGTGCATTGATCGATATTTCATCGAACAGTTTCTCGAAGCGAAGGCCGCTGATATTCGTGGCAACGTTCTTGAGATCGGCGACGCGGAATACACGACGCGATTCGGCGCAAGAAATGTTGCTCAATCGAGTGTGCTGCATGCCGTTGCTGGGAACACGAGTGCGACAATTGTTGGCGATCTGGTCTCTGGTGATGGAATTCCGACGGAAGCCTTCGATTGCTTCATTATGACGCAGACTCTTCCATGTGTATTTGATTTGGTGTCGGCGATGAGTACAGTGTGGAGATGCTTGAAGCCAGGTGGTATCGTGCTCGCAACATTGCCGGGAATTTGCTCGGTCAGTCGGTACGACGCGGATCGCTGGGGCGATTTCTGGCGGTTTACACCCCAGAGTGTCAGCAGATTGTTCGGTGATGCATTCGGTCCGCAGAACATTGAAGTTCAGTCGTTTGGAAACGTTGCACTGGCGACCGCGATATTGCATGGACTTGTCATTCATGAAATGCGTCCGGAAGAACTCGCGTTCAAGGATGACGACTATCCAGTCGTAATATGCTGCCGGGCTGTGAAATGCGGCTAGCGAATATACCTGGCCGGGCAGTGCGCAGGCTTCAACGCAGCGTCAATCAGCTTAGAGACCGCGCAAGCGTGCGTGGTTTGATTCTGGCCTATCATCGAATCGCTGATCTGGATTTTGATCCACAGCTTCTGGCCGTGAGTCCTGACAACTTTCGAGAACACCTGGATGTCTTGAAACGAAATTACCAGTCCGATTCGCTCCGAACGTGTTCCAGCGGGCTTCGTGCCAGACTGCCAATGGTCGCGCTGACGTTCGACGACGGCTACGTTGACAACTTTCAGGTCGCAAGACCAATTCTTGAACAGGCTGATGTTCCAGCGACGTTCTTTGTGACGAGTGGCTTCATTGATACGGCTCGAGAGTTCTACTGGGACGAACTGGCCGCGATGCTGCTTGGGCCTGATCTTCCTGCAGGGCAACTAACAGTCACAATTGGCATGGATCAGCATGTTTGGGAATTTACCGACACTGATCTCTCGGGATGCCTGGCAGACTGGAATGTCACGCAGGATACGTCGATATCGACCCGTCAAAATGCGTATGCCTGTCTGTGTGCGAAGCTGAAGTGGTTGCCGGATTCTGAGCGGCAGCGGATACTCGACCGTGTCGCCGGTTTCTGCAAAATGCTGCGACCACGCCGAGATGCCTATCGCGTGATGCAAAGTCACGAAATTGCAGAGCTTTCAAATTCGAATTTGATTGAGATTGGCGCACATACAGTCTCACATCCGTCGCTGCCGGCACTTGCACCTGAAGTGGCCGCCAATGAAGTGACCCAGTCGAAAAAAGAGCTGGAAGCCGTTATCGGAAAGGCTGTGACGAGCTTTGCCTTTCCATACGGTGAAGTCACGGACTTCAATAACACAACGCTGACAGCGTTGCAAAACAGCGGCTTTGAACAAGCGTGTATCAATTGCCCAGGTTTGCTGGTAAGTCGCACGCGGCCTCTGTTGCTACCTCGCTTTATCGTCCGAAACTGGAACGGCGAAGAATTCGCTCGTCACCTGCGACTCTGGCTGACACAACCGACAGCAGTTTACTTGTAGAATTACTATGGAGATTGTGCAGGTTAATGCTCAGGACACAGCGGGCGGTGCTGAGCGGGTGATGAGATCTCTTGATTCGGCATTGAGGCAGCGAGGGATTGGGTCTCAGATTCTTGTGGGACGAAAACTCACTGATTTAGATGGTGTGACGGAGGTTACGGACCAGTCGTTTTCAAAACATTGGAGTGACTTCTGGAGTTGGGTTCATCAAGCAACGTTACGACGAAAATGGTCTGGCGTCTCTGCCATTTCTCTTGCGATGAAGAAATTTGCCTACCCGACTGCTCTGATCGGCCGCGAGACTTTCCATTTTCCTGCAAGCCACAAGCTGTTGTCGCTTTGTCGTCGCTCTCCCGATCTGTTGCACCTGCATAATCTCCATGGCAACTATTTTGATTTACGATTTCTGGCTCCACTTAGCCAACAGATACCTGTCGTTATGACTCTGCACGATGCTTGGCTGCTCAGCGGACATTGTGCGCACGGAGTCAGTTGTG
Source organism: Planctomycetales bacterium (assembly GCA_038214195.1). Classification (GTDB taxonomy): domain Bacteria; phylum Planctomycetota; class Planctomycetia; order Planctomycetales; family Planctomycetaceae; genus SXXK01. Next base: position 3,352 of record JBBQSE010000359.1, on the reverse strand, counting down.
ATCGATGGCAGACGGGTTGCGGCCAGTGTCCTGATCTGACGATTTATCCGGCCATTCAGCGTGACGGAACGCGATACAATTGGAATCGCAAGGCGACTATTTATGCGAAGAGCAAACTGCACGTCGTGACACCTTGTCGCTGGCTCATGAATCGAGTTGAACAATCGATGCTGTGGCCTGGGATTGTGAGTGCTGAAGTCATTAATAATGGTGTGGATCTGGATGTATTCCGGCCCATGTCGAAGGTGGAATGCCGTCAGCAGTTGGGAATCCCGGAAGATGTGAAGGTTCTGATGTTTGCCGCGAACGGGATTCGTGCAAATCCATTCAAAGACTTTGCAACACTGCGTGCTGCACTGGCGGAGATCGGCAGGAATGGGTCGTCCCGAATTCTGGCTCTGGCGATCGGTGACACGCCTCAGACCGAACAGATCGGCTCAGTCGAATTGCGTTTCGTCCGGTTTCAGGATTCGCCCGAGATCATGGCGCAGTACTATAACGCCAGCGATGTTTACGTCCATGTGGCCCGAGTTGATACGTTTCCCAATTCTGTGCTTGAGGCGATGGCGTGCGGTGTACCAGTCGTCGCAAGCGCTGTCGGAGGAATTCCTGAGCAGGTAATCTCCCTTGAAGGTTTTGGTACGACTGACGGAGCTGCACAGGAAGTCGCGACAGGTATCCTCGTGCAGCCTGGAATGCCGGACCTGCTGAGTGCTGCGGCGACAAGATTGCTGGACGACACCGAACTGCGGGCGACCCTGTCCAGAAATACTAGAGCTCTTGCCGTTAAACACTTCGGTCTGGAGCGTCAGGCCGATCGTTATCTTGATTACTATCGCAGGATTTTGAAACAGATCGAAGCAGACAAAACGCCTGCCACAGTCGTTACACCGAACAGATGATTCGCTTTTTTACGTCTTGCTACCCTGAACGAAACCCTCAACGCCTTGCGGAGCTATCGCAGTGTCTTGAACGGAATCTTGCGTCGCCCGCCGTGGATGAGGTCTGCGTCTTTCTGGAGGGAATGGAAGCAGCATGGGTTAACAGTTCGCGGTTGAATTGCCAGCACGTTGTTCAACGGCCCACGTATGCAGAATTTTTTCGCTGGGCTAATGAGCGGGTGACGTCTAACGAGGATTTGTCCATTGTCGCCAACAGTGATATCTGTTTTGACATGTCGGTGTCGGTTCTGTCCGAACGGTTAAAGCCAAATCAATGTGTGGCTCTGTCACGCTGGGACGTCCAGCAGAACGGCAGTGCGAGACTCTTTGATCGGAACGACAGTCAGGACGCGTGGATCTTTCGAGGCAGAATTCGACCTGTTGTTGCGGACTTCTGCGTGGGGATTCCTCGGTGCGACAACCGTATTCTTTACGAGTTACGAGCGGCGGGTTACGAAGTGATCAATCCCGCATTTTCTGTCAAAGTTTTCCACCTGCATGCTGGGGAACGAGAAGAGTATCCCGGCCAGATTGACGGAATGAATGTCGAACCTCCGTATGGGTATCTTTGGCCTCACAATCTGATGTCGCTGCCAGCCACGATGCTGCACCGCCTTCGGTACCCTGGCGTTCCGCTGGGCTGGAGATTTGACTGGCGGAAACTGCAACGCTCGTTGTCGTACAGGGCTTTAAGAAAGCTTCAGAAACTAGCGACTAGAAACTAGAAACGCAGTGCAAGTGGATTCTTGAATCGTTCCTTCGTTAGCCCCCATTTGATAACACCAATGCAAGCAAATTCGATGTCGCAGAATAAGCGAATGCTTCAGCTTGATGGCCTGCGAGCGGTGGCGTTCATCATGGTCACACTTGGTCATGCGGGGATCGCCGTTCCCGAGATCAGCCTTGGCATGGCGGGTGTCGGAATCTTCTTTGTCTTGAGTGGCATGCTGATCACAGGAATCCTGCTGGATACGCGTGACCAGATTCTCGATGCCAGAGGATCTCGCTCCTTTGCGCTGAGGCAATTCTACATTCGACGATTCCTGAGGCTGGCTCCGCTGTTGTACAGCGTGCTGGGACTCTGTGTTTTGACCAAACTGCAACCTGTGGCATCTACGTGGCCATGGCATTTCAGTTACTTGTCCAACATCTACCAGTATTTGAACGGTTGGAACGGCTGGGGTTCAAATCTCTGGACCCTCGCGATCGAAGAACAGTACTATCTGATGTGGCCGTGGATTGTCCTCTTCGCACCCAAGCGATGGGTTGTTCGATGCCTGATTCTCGGAGTCGTCGCCGCTCCGGTTTTTCGTACTCTGATGAGTGCGTTAGTGTTATCGACATCAGGTAATTTTAGAATGGGCGATCCAAACCTTCTTCCCGTTGCCCAGTTTGATTGTCTGTCTCTTGGAGGACTCCTGGCTGCGTCACAGCGTGGATTGGTGCGTCCAGCCCCACGCAGCCTCGCGGGACTTCTTGGAATTGGAGGACTGGTTTGCTGGATTGTGCTCCGGATGATTCCTGGAGCAGGTTATTTTGTAGAGACCGCGCAGGCCGCTGTGTGGCTATTTCTGGTGCATTGCTGTGCGGTGGGAATTCCGGGGCGTGTGGGTGCATTGCTGGCCTCGAAACCTATGGTTTACCTTGGACAGATTAGTTACGGAGCCTATGTATTGCAGGGATTTGTGGGAGGTTGGTGGCAGTGGCTTCTGTACACTTGTCCGATACCAGGTTATCGAGTTTTTGCACGTCTTCACCTGGCGGAGGCAATGTACACCTCAAACTGGTTTTCTATGGTCGTTTGGTTGCTGGGTAATCTGGTGTTAGCCGTAGTGTTCTGGCATGCCGTTGAGTTGCCTTTTAACAATCTCAAACGGCATTTCCCTTACATGGCTGAAAATGCAAAGAAATAACCAAATTTCCTTAGATCCCCGTGAGTATCCCGGTGAGATTCAAGGCCTGCATCTGGATCCTCCTTACAATTAACTGGGGCCTCATAATTTAAAATCGCTTCCAGCAAACTTGTGGCATCGATTTCGCCATCCGGAATCAAAACTCGGCTGGAGAATTGACTGGCGGAAACTACAACGTTCGTTACCGTGGCGGGTTTTAAGAAAGCTTCAGAAACTAGCGACTGGAAACTAGCGACTAGAAATCTCAATGCCGCCTCTCGTCTCCATTGTCATTCCCCACTTTAACCGAGCCAAATTGCTTCATGAAACTCTGTGTTCGCTGCAGGACCAGACACGTGGTGACTGGGAAGCTATCGTGGTTGATGACGGTTCAACGACAGAGGAGTGGGAACAGGCTCAGTCGTTTGCTGATTCGCGTGTCCGATTTCTGCAACGGGTCGATGGAATTAAAGGGCCATCGCGCTGTCGAAATCTGGGACTCGCTGAGGCGAGTGCTCC
>JBBQSE010000358.1:0-9254 GCA_038214195.1 Planctomycetales bacterium | reverse complement strand
CCGGAGACTGACGGCTCGCCGGTTCCCGGCGAGCGGGGGACGTCAGTCCACTGATTGTGTTTGCCCCTGATAGCGATTCCACGCACTGGCACGAACCTCACGGCGGAGCGTGAGGAGCACAATTAGGTTGCGGGCGGTTTCGCACGCTGGACCGGTTCCCCAGGCGGCAGCAGCGCCAGATTCCTGATGAAGAGTACTCCTTACTCATGCTAGGGCTGCACATTGTCCCGATTTGGCGGTACACTGACGGGCAATCCAAACGACTGCCCATGCCAGAATTGTTTCACGTCCGAGTCCCCGAGTGGAAAAACGAGACCTCAGCGAACGCGACATCTGCACCAAGCTCATCACACCGGCAATTCTGCAGGCGGGATGGAAGCAGGAGCAGTTTCGTGAAGAGGTCAAACTGACGCCGGGGCGAGTCGTTGTCCGAGGGAAAGTTGCCCAGCGAGTTAAAGACCCGGAAGCCCAGGGCGGGCCGAAGCGTTCCGACTATGTGCTCTATGCGAAACCGAACATAGCTCTGGCGACGCTGGAAGCAAAACGCAACGTCTTCCCCGTCGGCCACGGAATGCAGCAGGCGTTGACCTATGCCGAAATGCTCGATGCCCCGTTTGCGATCAGCTCCAACGGTGACGGGTTTCTGTTCCACGATCGCACCGGCATAACCTCACCCACCGAACGTGAGCTCACGCTGGAAGAATTTCCGACCTACGACGAGATGTGGACCATCTATCAGCAGTGGAAAGGTCTCACCACGCCAGATTCTCACCAGCTCATGGCTCAGCCGTATTACACCGACGGCACCGGCAAAGAGCCGTACTACTATCAGAAGGTCGCCATCAATCGCGTGATGGAGGGGATTGCCAAAGGCGACCAGCGAATGCTGCTCGTCATGGCGACGGGCACTGGCAAAACCTACACCGCATTCCAGATCATTTGGCGACTCTGGAAAGCGAAACGCGTGAAACGAGTTTTGTTTCTGGCGGATCGCAATATCCTTGTCGATCAAACAATCCTGCAGGACTTCGCTCCCTTTGGCGAAGTCATGCACAAAATCGTCAACCGTGAGGCCAAAAAGAACTACGAAATCTACATGGCTCTGTATCAGGCGATCACCGGGACCGAAGACGTCAAGCAGATCTTTCGTGAGTTCCCGGCCGACTTCTTTGACCTGATCGTTGTGGACGAATGTCATCGGGGAAGCGCCGATGAAGATTCGGCGTGGCGGATCATTCTCGACTACTACAAGCGTGCCATACAGGTCGGCCTCACTGCCACACCAAAAGACAAGAAACCAGAAACCACGGAAACGGGCGAACGAGTCGTCCACGACCCGGAATTCAACTACAAATACTTCGGGAATCCGATCTTTACGTACTCGCTGAAGCAAGGCATCGCCGACGGGTTTTTGGCACCGTACAAAGTGATCCGAGTCGTCACGGATGTCGATGCACTGGGATTCACGCCGGAAAAGAATCAAACTGACAAGACCGGACAACTGATCGAGCAACGTCAGTTCACGACGCCGGATTTTGATCGCAATCTGGTACTGACCAGGCGAACCGCCTTCGTCGCAAAGCGAGTCTGGGAATACCTCAGTGGCACAGACCCGATGGCAAAGACCATCGTCTTTTGCGATGACCAGCAGCATGCCGAACGAATGCGACAGGAACTGGTCAAGCTCATTCCGGAAGCAGCCGCAAATCGCCGTTATGTCGTTCGGATTACCAGCGACGACACCGAAGGGAAGGCTCAGCTTTCTTACTTCATCGACAACGATGAACCATTCCCCGTCATTGCGACCACCTCAAAGCTGCTCTCAACCGGCGTTGATGCGAAAACGTGCAAGCTGATCGTCCTTGACCAGACCATCAATTCGATGACTGAGTTCAAGCAAATCGTCGGGCGAGGAACACGAATTCGCGAAGACTACAACAAACTGTACTTCACGATCATGGACTTCAAAGGCGCTACCCGGCTTTTCCTTGACCCTGACTTTGACGGTGCCCCAGTCACCATCTATGAGCCAGGCAAGAATGATCCTGTGGTTCCGCCAGATGACATTGATACCGACCCCGACGCGGTTGCAGATGATGAATACGGCGACGACGGCGACAGTCGGCCAGGCCCAGTCAGCGAGCCCCGCCTCAAGTACATACTCGACAATGTCAACGTTCGGCCGGGTGTCGAACGAATACAGTACCTTGACGCTGACGGAAAACTGAAGACTGAAAGCTATCAGGTCTTCATCAAGGAGCAGATCAAGCGGAGTCTCCTGGAACGCTTCACATCGCTGGAGGACTTCCTGAACCGCTGGACCAAAGCGGAACGCAAGCAAGTGATTGTTGACGAATTGAATGAAATCGGCATCGACTTTGAAGTTCTGCAAAATGCAGTTCCGAATGCGGACCAGTTTGACGTTTTCGATCTTGTCTCACACATTGCCTGGGACGCAAAGCCCCTGACGCGGCGGGAACGAGCGGCGAACGTCAAGAAGCGGAATTACTTTGCCAAGTATGGCGAACAGGCTCGAGCGGTACTGGAAGCGTTGCTGGACAAGTATGCTAACCACGGCATCGTCGATATCGAAGACGCCAATATCCTTGATCTGCCGCCATTCAACGAATTCGGTACCCGCACTCAAATCCGTCGTGGAATTTTCGGCGGCAGTGACGAGTTCTCGAAAGCCCTGACAGAACTCGAAGAAGCCATTTACCAACAACTTTCGGCATAGGAGTCTGTCCGGATACCTAAGAATGTGAGCCGCAAGGCGCTAGCCGCGGGTTAAAACGCTGGAAAAACCGGCGGCTAGCGCCTTGCCGCTCACGAGAATACCGGTAACCGGACAGACTCCTAGCGTTTATCACGAAACAGCCTCATCACGAAGACGAGCGACCGAGAATGAATCTCTCATCCACAATCAAATCCATACAAGACATCATGCGAAAGGACGATGGTGTCGATGGCGACGCACAGCGAATCGGCCAGCTCACATGGATGCTGTTTCTGAAGATCTTCGACCAGTGCGAAGAAACCTGGGAAGACGATGCCGCAGACCGAGGAGAGACGTACGCCTCGCCGATGCCGGACAACTGTCGCTGGCGAAATTGGGCAAAGTATCAAGTTGACGCGGAAGGTAAGAAACAACCTCGGATTGCAGCCAGCGACTTGATCAGTCATGTCAACAACAAGGTGTTTCCCGGCCTGCAGGGCCTCAGCATCGAAGACAACCCGATTGCGAAAGTTGTGCATGAAGTTTTCGAAGACACCAACAACTACATGAAAACCGGCACACTGATGCTGGCCGTGATTGAAAAGCTCGACGAAGCCATCGACTTTCACGACATCAAGTCGCGAGGGCAGCTTGGCATGGTGTACGAGCAGATGCTCAACGACCTTCGCAGTGCCGGAAACGCAGGGGAGTTCTATACGCCACGACCTCTCACAGAACTCATGGTCGATCGGGTCAACCCGCAACTCAAGAAACGCGAAGTCGTCCTTGACCCGGCGTGCGGCACTGGCGGCTTTGAGACAGCCACGATCACGCACTTTGAAAAACAAGTCAGTAAGAAGTCGGGAGCCAAAGATCGTAAAGCCATTGCTGAATGTATTCGCGGCTTTGAACGCAAGCAGCTTCCGCACTTGTTGTGTGTCACCAACATGTTGCTGCACGGCATCGAAGTCCCCAGCATGATTGAACGCCGCAATACACTGGCTCGTCCGTGGAACGAATGGCAGAAAACAGAACGTGTCCAGTGCGTTATTACCAATCCACCGTTCGGCGGACTGGAAAATGAAGGCGTTGGTGCAGACTATCCGTCTGATCTGCGTACCCGCGAAACTGCCGACATGTTCTTGACGTTGATCGTCAAGAAACTGCTGAAGGATGGAGGTCGAGGTGCCGTGGTCCTGCCGGACGGCACCTTGTTTGGCGAAGGCGTCAAATCAAAAGTCAAAAAACTGCTGCTTGAAGAATGCAACCTGCACACGATTGTTCGTCTCCCGAACGGTGTCTTCAGTCCTTACACGGGCATCAAAACAAATCTGCTGTTCTTCACGAAAGGCAAACCGACGGAAACGATCTGGTACTACGAACATCGTTACCCGGAAGGACAGAAGAGCTACTCCAAGACGAGGCCGCTTCGGATTGAAGAATTCGATGCGATGAAGGAATGGTGGGGGAATGAGTCCGATGGGTTCAAAGATCGCGTCGAAACCGAACAGGCGTGGGCTCATCCCTTCAAGCAGTTGAAGGATGACGCCGAGGCCAAGGCGAAACCGCATTGGGACAACGCTGAGCAACTGAAGAACGAAGCCGATGCACTCAACGGCGAACTGGTGGAAATGCGAGCCGCCTTGAAGAGGCAATCCAAATCCGCTGAAAAGAAGATTTTGCAGAAGGAACTGGATGCAGCTCAGTCCCGATATGATTCGCTGATTCAGAAGGCGAAAGACGAGCAAGCCACTGGCGATCGACACTTCTGGCCGGTTTTCAACATTGACATCAATCATCCAAACCCACCTGAGGCCGAAAGCCACGATCCGAACACGCTGCTTGAAAAATACCAGACGTTAATGTCGGAGATTGAGACAACTGAAGACCTGCTTCAACAAGAGTTGGCGACGGCCATTTCGGTAACGAACCGGGGAGACAATTGAGTGACTCCGTCTGCGTTATTAGACAATTTTCGCTTGGTAGCGCGAGCTCCAAACGGTTTACGACAAATCCGTAACGCCATTCGTACACTGGCGATTCAAGGTCGACTCGTGACACAGCAACAGTCCGACACGCCTGTTGCCAACTTCCTCAACACGGTTGCTGAGCACAAGCAGCAGATTGAATCAGCCAGCAGGCGTCAAAATCGTAGCACCAATTTGGGGCAAGTGGTTGATGGGGGCTTTGCGATTCCGCAATCTTGGACTTGGGCTTTCTTTGGAGATATTGTTGTAAATCGAGACGGCGATAGAGTCCCGCTGAGCAAGTCGATTCGTAGCGGTCACACACAGAAGTACGACTACTACGGAGCATCAGGTGTCATCGACCAAGTTGATGACTTCATCTTCGACAAACCGCTGCTTCTAATTGGAGAAGACGGGGCGAACCTCATCAACCGTTCGACCCCAATTGCATTTATTGCCACTGGGAAGTACTGGGTGAATAACCACGCCCATGTGCTTGACGGCGTGACGCTGGATTTTCTTCGCTATTTGGAGTTGTACGTAAATTCGATATCGCTGGAGCCCTATGTCACTGGGACAGCTCAGCCGAAAATGAATCAAGCGAAGATGAATAGCATTCCTGTTGCAATTCCACCATTGGAGGAGCAGCAGCGGATAGTGGCGAAAGTGGTTGAGTTGATGAAGTTGTGCGACCGACTGGAAACAGCCCAGGGCCAAGCGACGAAGATTGCCAATGACTTCGCAGTGACGGCTGTGGCACTGCTTACTGGGGCAGAAGCTGAGAAGACGAAAGTCCTGTCGCTCCACACGCCAGAAATCCTACATGGAGATAACGGAACCGACCACAGGGCTTAAAGTCGTCGTCAGGATCATCGATAAAATCTTTCGGAAAGGCCGCAACTCCGCTGCCGATTTTAAGCGAAATAGGACCTTTCCGTTCGATGAAATACTGTCTAAATGGAACCACACCGCTTCCGCACAAAGCGATTGAAAATCGGATTCTAATTCGCGACCATTCTAAAATTGCAAAACTGGAAAACTATTGAATGATTCAAGCTCAAGTCAGATTTGTTCTTGGGCTGAATGGGCCAGAACTCGTGAACACTACGCTAGACCTTGATGCAGTCGTGGTAGGAGGAGTCTGTGGTCCGTTTGGCACGCGTCACTTGTTGCAAATGGGGCGCCACTTTGATCACTACTATGATCGCCTTCGGAGAATTCCAATTTGGCAAACTCGAGGCATCTACTCGGGCCTTCCGAGTTTTCAAAATGAGTTCAAGGCACATTCAAACGATGTAAAAGGGCAATTCGGCGAATGCCTCGGAGCATTGATCATGCGGCGCATTATTGGCTTGAGCACTTCAGAAATTGAGCCGTTGGTCGTTGATGCCAATCGTAAGACTCCGGATTTCCGAGTCTATTGGAGTAATGCCGATGTCTTGCTTCAAGGCCAGTCGCAACTTCCGCAAATTCCCGACGAATGGCCGTTGGAATGCAAAGCGACTCCGAATGCGTCAAGTTCACGAAACGGGTTCTTCGAGGGTCTTCCTCAAATTGCCACATACTGGCTTTTGCGTGGCCCGCAAATGCACAACGTCGTCGGCTTTGGGCTGATCTGCGTTGCCCACAATGATTTGAAGGAGTTTACTGTTCATGTTGTCGTTCCGGACCAACAAGACCGTCTACAAGACATCATCAATGACTTTCAGAGTCGGAGATACACGACGAAACGCCTGAAAGAATTCCAGAAGAAGTTTTCATCCGATACCTTTGAAGTACGTACACATCTCCGCAATTGCGAGGAGGCAGACTAATGGCAACGATTGACAATAAACTCGTCACAAATTGGCTGGCCGCGTATTGCGGTGATGAACAAATGTTTCGTCGCAATAAGGTCATCGCAAATGTGGAAGACGAGCGAGGTTCAAAGAAAGTGCAATGGCCACTAATTGACTCGGATTCACAACGCGCCGAACTTGTTCAACAGTTATTCCCTCAGCGTCCGGAAAAGCCCGATTCGAGTCGTGAGCAGGCCACCACATTTGAAAAGGGCAAATTGCGGGCTGTATTGGAATTGATCTCGGATCGGCAATTCACGATTCGCGGTTACTTGACTGATCTAAGCCTTGAATCGGAATTTTCTGAGCGGATAACGAATTGGCAAAGTAAATCAAAGGGTGGAGCCAATGAGCCAGAACGCCAAGAAAGTAAAATTCCGGATCCGTTTTCCGAGGGACGTACCCCGCATTACGCAACCCGCTTTCACCTTGAGTCACGCGAATTTGTGGCTGAGGTAAGTGTCAGTGACTTTGCGACGTTTGAGATTTCAGGATATGTAATAAATCCTGATGATCCGAAATGGAACGATAATTTCAGGCAATCAATTCAGGATTTCCTGTCAAAACTGACACCTTAGAAATCGTCGGAATTTCAGAGAGCAGGTATGAACATGAAAGCCACTGAAGCCAAACTCGTTGAGTGCCTGAAGAGATCACCACAGTTCGTAACTTCGAACTGTATTTCGCAGACCGAATAAGAGTGAGCTGGATAATGACACTGGCAGTTCGAAAACTTCACTATTTCAGCGTTGGATCCACAGAAGACAGCAAATTCTTCGAAGCGTCGATTCGCGAACTCAATGATTGGTTACATCAGAAATTCGATGTTCGCTTTGAGCTTCATTACGTCTCTCCGAGCGATCAGGATGAAATCCTCGAAGTGCTGCGCAGCTCAAATGCACATCACTGGGCGGCACAACTCAAAAAGATATACGTCGATAAATTTGACAAAACGACAGCCCCAGTCTTGGCTGTTTACTGTCCAGACGACTTTGCCATTTCGACCAACGCCCGGGAGGCAGTCCCAGCCGCGGCTTGGGGCGTTTCTGACCAATCCACATTTGCGGTAACGTACGAAGCGAATAATCGCCAGCTTCTTTGGCACGAATTGTTGCACACGATTGGTGCAGACGATTGCTACGTAATCGTTGACGGTGTGCCAATCCGAATGCCCGAATGCGATTGCTCCCAGTGCCTGATGTGGTACATCCCCAATGAAACGAACTGCGGGGCCTCACCACAATTGTGTTCGCCAAACATCCAGCTTGTTTCAGATTACGTGAAACGAGTTCAACAGCCTTAACTCCTAGTCGGCACGCGAGAAGTCCAATGAAAGCCACCGAAGCCAAGCTTATTGAGTTCCTCAAGAAATCACCGCAGTTCGTGATTCCAATCTACCAGCGAACTTACTCCTGGACTGAAAAAGAATGCCGCCAGCTTTGGGACGACATCATCCGTACCGGGAAAGACGACAAGCTGGTGGCGCATTTCGTCGGGTCAATCGTCTACGTTGAGAAGGGGTTGTCGAATCTGACGACGCAGGAACCGCTCCTCGTCATCGATGGTCAACAACGGCTGACGACACTGACATTGCTGTTGGCGGCTCTGGCGAAGACATTGGAGAAGCAGGAAGAAGGACAACGTGAGCCGGTTGATGGCTTCTCCCCGCGTAAGCTGCGCAATTACTACTTGCTCAACCCCGAAGAAGAAGGCGAACGTCACTACAAGCTGATTCTCTCCCAGACGGACAAGGCTTCGTTGATTGCTATTATGGCCAATGCCGAGCAGCCCAAAGATCAATCCGTGCGGGTCACGGCGAACATCGGACTGTTCGAGGAACTGCTTGCCGCCCATTCAGATGATTTGGCGACCGTATGCAAGGGCATTGCGAAGTTGGTCGTTGTCGATATTGCACTGAATCGGGACCATGACAATCCACAGTTGATTTTTGAGAGCATGAATTCCACTGGACGTGAACTCAGTCAGGCCGACCTGATTCGCAACTTCGTCCTGATGGGCCTGGAGCCAAAACTGCAGACTCGTCTGTATGAGCAGTATTGGCGACCCATGGAAATGGATTTCGGACAGGAGGCGTACGGGACACATTTCGATGGGTTTATGCGGCACTACCTGACCGTCAAGACTGGCGACATTCCCCGTTTGAATGAGATCTATGACGCATTCAAGCTGCACGCCCGCTCGGTTTCTGCTGCTGAAGGTGGTGTCGAAGCTTTGGTCAAGGAGGTGCGTCACCACGCCCAGTATTTTTGTGCAATGGCGTTGGGGGCCGAGCCGGACGCGGAGCTGAAGCTTGTGTTCCATGACCTCCGAGAATTAAAGGTCGATGTGGCTTATCCGTTCCTCCTGGAACTGTATCACGACTATTCAAGCGGGCTGTTGCCCAAGGGCGAATTCGCCGCGATCGTCCGCATGGTCGAATCGTACGTGTTCCGCCGTGCCATTTGCACAATTCCTACGAATTCAATGAACAAAACGTTTTCGACGTTTTTCAAGGCGTTGAAGAAAGATCGGTATCTCGAAAGCGTTCAGGCGCATTTTCAATTGCTGCCGTCGTATCGCCGCTTTCCCAGTGACGACGAGTTTCGCCGTGACCTCCAAACACGAGATCTGTACAACTTTCGCAGTCGCAGTTACTGGCTGCGGCGGCTGGAAAACCATGGTCGCAAGGAACGTGTGGTCGTCGATGAATACACGATCGAACACATCATGCCG
>JBBQSE010000357.1:0-9275 GCA_038214195.1 Planctomycetales bacterium | reverse complement strand
GCATCGCGGGTTCGCCGCTCGCCTCAGACCCCTGAATTGTAGCCGTTTTCGCGCGCGAGAACATCCTGTCAAATCAACAATACCGCACGTCCAAAAGCTGAGCCATGCTCCGACGCTGGATGACGATGAGTTCCAGTCACTGATACTTTTCTCGATCAACAGACATCCGCGAAAAAAGCGACTCAGAACGTAACTCTGTGGTATTTTGGCTGAATTTTACTCTATTCACGGGTAACCTCGGGAACCTAGTTGCCATATCATGATGAGATTAGTACCAACACGCCCACCAGGATTAACGATCTGCAGTTACGATTTAACGATGGAATCGCCTGCGGCATTTGAAAGGCAGGGTTTTGAGATTTACATGTTCAAAGAGCCTGTGGAATCGTTGACAATGCTGGAGACTGCCGACTGTGCATCACGTTTCGCCGGGATGAAGTTTCGTGGCCTGGTCGTCGGCATCGACTTGTCCGACCTGGGTTATGAAGTCGGCGAGAGCGTCGATGGCTTGTTCATTCAGGATGCCATGGATGACAAGCACAACGTCGATCCGGTTTTCATCGCAGGTCTCCCCTCTTTCCAAGAGGTTCAGGATACGCAACCATGACCGTCTCAAGAGTTGATAATTGCTACGCAGGAAATACATCGAATGGGAATCCGGGAACGACATTCCTCCAAAGGAAGTTGTTTGCCATCGCCCTGCTTGTTGCGACCGTTCTTTGCGTTTCGGCGGATGCCGCTGATCAGCAGTCGGTTGAGAATCAGAAATTCTTTGAAACGCACATCCGACCGCTCCTTGCTCAACGCTGCCTGGAGTGTCACAGCGCAGAAAGCCAGAAAGGACAACTTCGACTCGATTCGCGTTCTGCCATGCTCAAGGGCGGTGAATCCGCAGACCCTGCGATCGTGCCTGGAAAACCCGATGAAAGTTTGCTGCTCAGTGCCGTGCGGTACGAATCTTATGAAATGCCCCCACAGGGACAGCTTCCCGAGAAAGACATCGCGATCCTGGAAAAGTGGATCGCAATGGGTGCTCCGTGGCCAGGTGGCGATGACTCGCTCATCATTCGCCAGGACAGTGACCGTCTGACGGATGAAGACCGCACGTGGTGGGCCGTGCAACCTGTTACTGATCCAAAAGTCCCCGCGAAAGGTGATGGTTGGGCACGCAATGAGATCGATCGGTTCGTCGCAGTAAACCTGGAAGCGGTCGGGCTCCAGCCAGCTCGTGAAGCGGATCGCCACGAATTGGTTCGGCGAGCGTATTTTGATTTGCACGGTTTGCCGCCGACTCCCAAACAGGTCGATGCATTCGTCAATGATGATCGCCCTGATGCCTGGCCGCGTCTGGTTCACGACTTGCTGGACAGTCCTCGTTACGGCGAGCGTTGGGCGCAACACTGGCTGGACGTCGTTCGCTATGCCGAAAGTGATGGCTACAACGAGGACGCGTTTCGGCCAGACGCCCGTGCTTTTCGCGATTACGTGATCCGTTCGTTCAACGACGACAAGCCCTACGACCAGTTCGTACGCGAGCATCTGGCTGGTGACGAAATTGATCCTGACAATCCCAATGTCTTTATCGGCACTGCCTATCTGCGTCACGGTGTATACGAGTGGAACCAGCGTAACGTGACGATGCAATGGGATCTGATCATCAATGAAATGACTCGCGTCACCGGGGAGGCGTTCCTCGGGATCGGGATCGGATGTGCTCAGTGCCATGATCACAAGTTTGATCCGATTCTCCAAAAGGATTATTTCGGACTGCAGGCGTTCCTGTCGTCGGTCTCGTGGGGGGTGGAGAAACCCTTGGCGACCACCGACGAAATCGCTGCTCATGACCGGAAGCAACAAGCATGGGACGAAGCGACACAGGCTATCCGCGATGAAATGCATTTGCTGGAAAAGGCCGCGTTCGACAGCAATCAGAAGTCTACTGTCGGGCAATTTCCAGATGACATTCAGACGATTTACTACAAGCCTGAATCGAAAAAGACGACTTACGAAAAGCAGTTGTCCTACCTGGTTGATCGGCAGGCACAGCGAGCGGCGAAGGGCATCGACTACGATAAGGCGTTGATGAATAAGCCAGAGAAGCTGGCTCGTTATCAGGAATTGGCGGGAGAGCTGAAGAAGTTCGACTCAATCAAACCGCAGCCATTGCCCGAGGCGTTTATCGCAACTGACATGGGGCCGGATCCTGCTCCGACGTATCTCCTGACACGAACGACGAAGGAAGCCGTTGATCCGTCGTTTCTGACGTTGCTCGATCAGACGCCGACGATCAATCCATTGAAGACCAGTACCGGCCGCCGTACGGCGCTGGCAAACTGGATTGCCGACAAAAATAATCCATTTTCGACACGCGTGATCGTGAATCGAGTCTGGCAACGTCATTTTGGATTCGGCATCGTCCCGACTCCGAACGACTTTGGCACACTCGGCGAACGGCCCAGTCATCCGGAGTTGCTCGACTGGTTGACGAGTCGATTTCTCGATGGCGGCTGGAAGCTGAAGTCGCTGCATGAATTGATCATGAACAGCGCCGCATACCGACAAACGTCGCGGCGCGAGCCGTCCCCATTGGAAAACAGGGTTGATCCGACGAATCGCCTGTTGTGGCGTTTTCCGCCCCAACGGCTAGATGCCGAACAGGTGCGCGACGCGATGCTTGCTGTCTCAGGAGAACTGCAGCCTTGCGATGGTGGAGCGTCCGTCGAAGGCACGGCACCTTTCCGCAGCATCTACGTCAAGAAGATGCGGAATCGTCCCGATGAAATGCTCTGCGGATTTGACGCACCACTTGGATTTGAATCGGCTCCTGACCGAATTTCCACGACAACACCGATTCAGTCACTGCTGCTGGTCAATGGCGAGTGGACGCTGGAGCGTTCACGCGCGTTTGCCAAACGATTGCTGTCGGGCAAAAAACAGCTTGAGGCTGATCAGATTCGCACTGCGTATCAACTGGTATTCAACCGTGACGCCACGGACGTCGAAGTGAGCGAAGCACTGGATTTTCTTAGCAAACAAGCCGTTACGATTACCAGTCCGGCAGTTGAGGACAAGTTTCCTGGTCAAACCGGCCTGCGTCCCGTCGGTCAGCAGTTTGGAACTGTTAAAGATCTCGGGCTCGGTTCAAAAACACTTTGGATACAACCCGACAGCCGCTTTGAACGCCTGCAGATTGAAAAGGCGGACGGGCTCAACGATCAGTTCACCGTGGAAGCGATTGCGAATCTCGATCGCGTCTACGCCGATGCAAGCGTCAACACGCTGCTTTCTCGCTGGAACAGCAACACGAAAACGGATGGCTGGAACATCGGCGTGACCAGTCAGAAGTCTGCCTATCAGCCGCAGAATTTTATCGTGCAATTGGTAGGTCGCACTTTCCAGGATGAGCCCGCTTACGAAGTGGTTGCTTCCGGGTTGACGTTCCCGCTGAACAAACCCGTCTATCTGGCCGCTGTGATCTCGGCAAGTAAGTCCGTCGAGAATCCGACGAGCGGGACGGTGACGTTCTATATGAAAGACCTGTCCGATCCGAACGCGAAGCTGGAGACTTCGATTGTCGAAACATCAGTGGTTACCAGTATTCAGAATCCCGCGATGAAGATCATCACCGGCGGTCGCGACGCAGCCGGGCATCTCTGGGACGGCCAGATTGCTCGGTTGACAGTCAGCCGTGGCGCGTTATCACGGGAGCAATTGCTGATCGGCGACAAGTCTGATGCGGTAAATCGCATTCTTGACTGGACATTCAATGGCGACGACGGCGAACATCCCGCGCCGAATACCGCATGGCTGAGACAGAGTACGCCATCGAACGCATCGGAGGTTTCCGCAAAGACACTTGGAGCTGTCGCGGATTTCTGCCATGCGTTGTTCAATTCCAACGAATTCCTCTACCTGCAGTGAGTCGCAAACAATGAGCTGTAACCAAGTAGATATCTCCACATCACGACGAGATTTCCTGTGCAGCGCGGGCGGCGGATTTGGCGCGTTGGCGTTTGCCGCGATCAGCGGACAGTCGCTGATGGCGGCGGACCGCGCGAATCCGGTTGCGGCCAGAATTCCCGACCGCATTGGCAAGGCAAAGAGCGTTATCTGGTTGTTCATGGAAGGCGGACCAAGTCACCTGGACCTGTTCGATCGCAAGCCAGCGATCAATGAATTGGCTGGTCAATCATTGCCGGACAGTTTTCCACGTCCGGTTACCGCGATGGGTGAAGCGAATTCGCCGATTCTGGAATGCAAGCGCAAGTGGGCTCAACACGGAGACAGCGGGCTGTGGATTTCCGATTGGCTGCCACATCACAGCAGCATCGCCGATGAGTTGTGCGTGCTGCGCTCGTGCGTTTCCGATGGGATCAATCACGCGGGCGGCGTTTGCCAGATGAACACGGGGGCGGTGTTCGGCGGTCGACCGTCGCTGGGTGCCTGGGTTTCTTATGGACTCGGCAAAGAGAACGAAAGCCTGCCGGGTTTCGTCGTGATGAAGGACAGTTCGGCGATGGTCGTCAACGGTGCCCGCGCATGGGGATCGGGATTTATGCCATCGACTCATCAGGGCGTGCTGTTCGAACCTGGCACTGAACCGCTCCGCAATCTCAACAACCCAAAAGGAGTTTCCGCACAGGAGCAACAGGGCAAGCTCGATTTCATCAACCAGCTCAATCGCCGCCATTACGCCGGTCGCGAATCCAACACAGAGTTGGAAGCTCGGATCCTGAGCTATGAAATGGCGGCTCACATGCAGACGACAGCGCCTGATGCGATTGATCTTGAGGACGAACCAGCGCACATCAAAACAATGTATGGCATGGATCAGAAAGAAACCGAAGTCTATGGACGCCAGTGTCTGCTTGCCCGTCGCCTGGTCGAGCGCGGGGTTCGCTTCATTCAGCTCTATTCCGGAGCGGGCAGCAAGTGGGACAGCCACAGTAACATCGAGACCAATCACGCGCGTCTGTGTCAAGGCGTGGACCAGCCAATCGCCGCTCTGATTGCTGACCTGAAACAACGTGGGCTCCTGGAGGAAACGCTTGTCATCTGGGGCGGAGAATTCGGGCGCACTCCGATGAGCGAGAAAGGTACCGGCCGCGATCACAACCCCACTGGCTTTACGATGTGGATGGCTGGCGGTGGCGTCAAGGGCGGACAGGCGATCGGCGCCACCGACGAAGTTGGACTGTACGCGGTCGAAGACAAATTGCATGTGCATGACATCCACGCCACAACAATGTCGCTGCTGGGGATGGATCACACGAAAGTTGTTTATATGCACAAAGGCCGCCCCGAGCGTGTGGATCTCAACGAAGGACACGTGCATTCGGAACTTGTAACCGGCGTGTAAGGACCGTGCGGGAAAAATAGGTGGCGTGACTAAAATCAGCCGCAGAGCGCTAGCTCACGGTTTTCACAGAACCGGACTCTAACGCGTTCCGGCTGATAAGACAATAATTGACCGCTCGATACTAAGTCTTGTTTAGTTCTGAATAGACGACGGATCTGCTCATGAATATTCTGGCTCAAATCATGTTGCGAAAGGCAAACTCAGATATGTCTGCAGTGTCTCCAGCAAAACGCACCAGACGTTTCAGTCCCATCTGTTTTCATCTGCAAGGCCTAACGATTTTCGCGGTATTGATTCTTTTGCTCAGCGGCGTTGCGGAAGCGACTGAGCCTGTCCTGCGATGGAGTTTTGACGGCGAATCTCAGCCCGGTGCGTGGCAGGGTAAATTCGGCGCTGTCGTCGATGGGCCGCGTACACCTCGATATCCCGGATTCCCGGCTGAAAACCTCGGCACGACATTTGTCGGTCACGAAGGCTGGATTCTGGTCAAAGATCATGAGCGTGGCGGCTTCACCAATGTTCGGTATGGCGCGGGCGATACGTTCGCTTTTGAAGCCTGGGTGAAAGCAAAATCTCTGAGCAAGGGACAGATGGCTTACATTATCGGCAAGGGACGCCACGGGAAATTGGGGGAGAACCTTCCCGAGGATAACCAAAACTACGCCGTTCGAATGCAGGGGACCGACAGCGGCGCAAAGCTGGGATTTCTGTTCACGAGTGAGGATCCGGATACGAAAAAACGTGAGTGGCATCGCTGGTGGAGCAACGCCGAAATGCCGCTCACCGGATGGCATCACCTCGCACTGGATTTCACCTTTGGCAAGTCCGACAGTTTGCACGGCTATATCGATGGCAAACTGGTCGAGGGCGTTTGGGATCTGGGTGGTATAACAGCTTTGCCGCCGATCCAGGACGCCGACGATCTTGTGATTGGAACAGGATATCATCGCAGCTCCGGCGAGTCGTTCCAGGGCTGGTTGGACAATATTACTCTCTATCGAGAGGCATTCGCGCCCGATGTGATTGCTCAGCGGTACGCCTATGTCCCGCCGCCGCCCGCTGTGACGCCCGAGATGATTCCAGCTGGCAAAGTACTGGTGCAAATCAGCGAAGAAGGCGTTCCGCAGACCAACAGCTGGCCGGAAGAACCACAAGTCACCGAGACATATCAGGAAGACGCTTTTGGCCTGTTCGAACTGCCACAGAAATATGTTTCCACGGGCGTGCGCGGCGACCGGGCCAATCCATTGCTTCTGAGAGCCTCCGCACTTGTCAGACTGCCAGCGGGCAAACATCGTCTGCTCCTGCGTGGTCGCGGTGCCGCTCGACTTCTGATCGACGGTAGAAACATTCTTGAAACAACGCCGCGTCCTACTGATACCGGCGGTCACGGATTGCTTTCGTCGCAGGACAAGTATCTCGATCTTGGTCCGGACTTTCGCTTTGCGCCTCCCGGCAATCGAGACGCATGGTGTGAGTTTGAATCGAACGGCGACGAACACCTTGTCATCCTGGAAACTCTCGTTGGCGGAATCGCTGGCACGAGCAAGTTGCGATCCGAACTGGGTGAGACGGTTGTCGCAATTTCGTCGGAAGGCAGCGAGTCGTGGTCGCTGCTGTCTCCTTGCGAACGTCACGTGGCTTACACCGATGACGGATGGGCTGCTTACGAAGCCGAGCGTCGTGAATGGCTTGCCCATGTGAACGCCAGCGCAAGAGCTGATCGCCGCGCGGCGAACGGTGACTATTGGAATCGCCGCCGATCGGCTGCAGCCGAGTGGCTGGCCAGCGCCGAAGAAGCGACAGTGCCCGCCTTGACTGAAGGTTATCCGGTCAACAATGCCATCGATCATTTCCTGAACGCACGGATTGCGGCCGTGGCGAAGGAATCGAATCAGGTCGCGGTCGGTGGTATCGACTATTTCAGGGAAGTTCGACCGCTGCTGGAGAAGCATTGTTATGACTGCCATCAGGGTGGCAAGGCACAAGGTGGACTGCAAATTGACAATCACGAGTCGATGCTTGGGGGTGGCAATTCCGATGGGCCTGCCATCGTACCCGGAAAGATCGACGAGAGCGCAATCATCGATCGCATCACTTCAGAAGATGAAGATTTTGTGATGCCGGCCAAAGGTGATCGACTATCGGAGGAAGAGGTCGTTGTAGTCAAACGCTGGATCGAGGCGGGGGCTGCGTGGCCGCAGTTCGATGTAGCGAATTTCACGCCGACACCACTGGCCGACGACTTGAGTTTTCTCCGTCGCGTCACGCTCGACACTGTCGGCGTCACGCCGACCGAGGCCGAGATTGCCGACTTCCGCAACGACAGTCCGGAAGCACGTCACGCCAATGTCATCGACCGTCTGCTTGACGATTCACGCTGGGCAGATCACTGGATGGGCTATTGGCTGGATGTTCTCGCTGAGAATCCCAACATCATCAACCCAACCCTCAACAATACTGGTCCGTTCCGCTGGTGGTTATATGAGTCATTGCTCGATAATAAGCCTGCGGATCTTTTCGTCACGGAACTGATTCGGATGGAAGGCAGCGAACGATTCGGCGGACCGGCTGGTTTTGCCACGGCGTCACAGAATGATCTGCCGATGGCGGCAAAAGGCATCATCGTCAGTTCCGCCTTTCTCGGCGTGGAGATGAAGTGTGCCCGTTGCCATGACGCCCCGGCGCATGTCTCGATGCAGGAGGATTTGCTGCAACTCGCCGCATTGTTAAAACAGGAACCGATCACACTGCCTGTAACCAGCAGCGTACCAGCGGGCCGTCTGGAACATACCGGCCGCAAGCCGCTGATTCAGGTAACGCTTGAACCTGGTGTCGTCGTGCAGCCAGCGTGGCCTTTCTCGCGTTATTGTGACGAAACCGTGGCCGATGCGCTGGCCGAGCATCCAGAAAACTCACGTGACCGACTTGCCGCACTGATTACCGCTCCACAAAACGAACGCTTCGCCCAGGTAATGGTCAATCGCCTCTGGCAGCGCATGATGGGACGCGGTTTGGTGGCGAGTGTCTCCGACTGGGAAAAGAGCGGTCCTTCGCATCCCGACTTGTTGCGTTGGCTTGGTCGTCAACTGGTTGCGTCCGGCTACGACCTTAAGGCTCTCAGTCGACTTATCCTGAATTCTCATGCGTACCAGCGTGCCACTGACCCAATGCTTGCGGAAACCAGCCCGCTGTACATTTCTCCGGCACCTCGACGCCTGACAGCCGAGCAAATCGTTGATTCGGTCTTCCACGCCACTGGTGCCCCATTCGATTTGGAAGAGGTCAGCCTGGATCTCGACGGTGTTCGCGAACTTCAGAATTCACTGACACTTGGAAAACCACGTCGCTCCTGGATGCTGGCATCGACATCGAATGAACGCGACCGTCCCAGCCTCTCGCTGCCACGTATCTCCGCAGTTGCGGACGTACTGGAAACCTTCGGGTGGCGTGGTGCCCGACAGGATCCGCTCAGTATTCGCGAAACGAATCCGAACATTCTTCAACCGGCCGTTTACGCAAACGGCGTCATGAGCATCTGGTTAACGCGCCTGAGTGATCGCCATGGTCTGACCCGGATCGCGTTGGAGGAGCAGACTGTCGAGCAACTTGTTGATCGCGTTTTCCTTCGCCTGTTGACTCGCCTGCCATCGGCCGAAGAGAAGCAACGTTACGTCAGTTTTTTGTCGGAAGGTTACGACACTCGCGTGATTCCCGAATCAGAGCGGATCGTGCCCGATCGCAGCCCGCGCGAACCCGTGCGTTATGTGAGTTGGTCCAATCATCTCGATGCCGCCGCCAACGTCCTTGCCTCAAAGAGGGAAGTCGAAGCCCGTCGTGGCGACCCACCGACCAACGCCCTAAATAACGACTGGCGTCTCCGCATGGAAGACGCGCTGTGGGCCGTATTGAATGC
>JBBQSE010000356.1:0-9321 GCA_038214195.1 Planctomycetales bacterium | reverse complement strand
AGAAGGCTCACTGTGGGAAGCTATCAACGTCGTTGGTGACTATCTCGATTGGGTAATCGAAAATGGCTGGATAGATAACATGGATTAGTCGTTCAAAACAACAAGGTATGAAGAGAGTGATAGCTCTTCATACCCCTTTTTCAGACATTGACTCCGCGCGACATCGACAGGACTTGCGATGAAAGCAAACTCAAAACTTACACAGGAACCGTGCTGCCCGAAGCCCATGATGCTTGTCGGCGCAGGTCCACTGACGTCCACAATCTGGAAGCTGGGAAACGCAGAGTCCGGCTGGCGATACCGTTTCAACATGGTGCGGCAATCAATACCGAATGGCTGCATTACCGATCTCTTCCAGCCAATAGACCTCGCCCAATTTGTGAAGCTCATCCAAGTGCTGGCAGTCGAAATTGCCAATGACGGATGCCTCACGCACGGCGAACGTTTGATGCTCAGGTCCCTCACGCGACAACTTGATGAAATCCTCGGAGGCACCGCAGACAAAACCGAAGGCGAGACAACTCCGAATACACGAAAAAATTCGCTGGACGATCATAAAAAAGGCACACCACATGGCCAAGCAACCCATACATGAAATCCGCCACGGCCTGATCCAGATCCGCATATGGCGCAGGCAGACGAGTTCCGGTCTCCGCCACACGCTAACCATCGTCCGCCTGTACCGCAACGGCGACGTCTGGAAAGAATCGACCCGCTTCTCCCGCGACGACATCCCGCTGATGTGTCTGGTCCTCGACGAAGTCCACACCTGGATTTTTGAGAACAGCAGAGGTAACTCATGAACGAACAGGATCTCATCGAGCGACTGGAACGCATCGAATCAGCGTTGAATACAATCATCACGCAACGCCGAATCAAGGACTATTATTCGACCACCGAAGTTGCCGCAGTGGTGAACAAAGCCGAATTCACAGTTCGCGAATGGTGCCGACTTGGCCGAGTTGTCGCGACCAAGCGCCAATGCGGTCGCGGGAACTCAAGCGAATGGATGATTTCGCACGAGGAAGTGCTGCGAATTCAGAACGAAGGACTTCTACCGCTGCCTGGGCAAGGACTCGGCCGCCGCCCACGTCGATTGTGATGCGTCATTCACCAAATACTTTTGAGATTGCCTCTTGCTGCGCGTCCGGAAACAGATGTGTGTACCGTTTTCGCATCTCGTCCGTCTGGTGACCTGACCAGCGGTCGATCATTCGCTGATCGATGCCTTTCGCAGCACAGTTGCTGATGAAACTGTGGCGGAAGATATGCCAACCTCGGATGTCTTTCCACTTGCTGCCGCTCAGCGTCTTGCTCAAATGGTACGTTGCTTCATCTACCGTCACCGCATCCTCATCCTGCCGAGCCTTACGTTCGCGGCTGACGTTGAGTTCTCTAGGGAATGTAAAGACAGACCGGCGTTTTTCGCAAAACCATTCCTGAATGACAGCAATAAGTTTTGGAGAAAGTGGCACCATTCGAGTTGTTCGACGGCCCTTCACTCGCTTCTTTTCATGAATCAGCACTGTCCCAGCGGTGAAATCGAAGTCGCAGACCTGAGATCTAACAAGCTCACTTCGTCGAGCCCCGGTGTGGGCTGCCAGAACTGCCATTGGATAGAGGAAGTCGTATTCGGAATGCTGTTTCAAATGGTCCAGCATTTCGTCGATTTCGGCTATCCTGAGAAAAAGACAGTCCCATAGGTCATTCCGATCGGCATCTGTGAGTCCGCCCAGCGCTACGCGCCGTTCGATCTCTGTCCGTGTCTGAAACGGCGGCTTGTCTGTTGTCTTTGGGAATCGCAGATTCTGGTTTGGGAAAGGCTGAGACACGTATTTCATCGAAATCGCCCAAGTCCAGACCGTGCGAAATGTGCTGAGTTCTTTGCGTATCGTAGTAGCGCTCAGCGTCTTTCCATTCTTGCCCTTGTCCTTCGATCGCTTGACGACGTATTCCTGCAGCGTCTGCAGAGTTATACGCTCCAGCAGGAATCGGGAACCAAGCACTCGTTCAATGTGGCCGGTATGAATCCGGGCGACACGAAGCGTTTCAGGTTCCAGTGAATCAACAGGAAGACTCTCCCGATATTCCGCGAAGAGCTTCCCGAGTGAAACGGAATTCGGGGTTTCCGGCTGTCCGGTCAGTTTCCCGTCGGACAGGAGATATGAGGCGACATTAGCCCCAGACGGAATCGTCAGTCGCCCCATTTCGAGTAGACGGATGTTGTCTTCGATCCGGGCACATGCAGCCCCGGCCGCTCGCTCGTTTTTCGTCTTCAGCGACTTCTTGAACTTTCGCTCTCCAAGGCGGAAGCAAACGTGAAAGTTCCCTGATTTGTCGTTCTCAAGCCATGCCATTGCCAAGTCCTCACATTGGTGAATCTGAATTATCGATTCCACCTGCTGCGAGACCAGCGATGCAAACTCAATGTATCCTCAACTCTGCCCCGGATTTGCCCCAGGTTTTGTTTGGGGCAACAAAAAAGGACTCGAAGCGATTTGCTCCAAGTCCTTATGGTTTATTGAGTTAGCTGATGTTTTCGACTGGCGAAAACAAGCTCCCCCGGTAGGACTCGAACCTACGACAAGGCGATTAACAGTCGCCTGCTCTACCAACTGAGCTACAGGGGAATAGTTCACATGAATCGACACCAATCGACTTCGCGTGGCGAATCAGCATGGCTCAACCTCGCCGGAAAGTAGCGACCCGATTCCGGCGATGCAAGCCTCTTTCCGCATGGTTCTCGATCGTGATCGTATCCGAGACCGGGATTCTGGCGGATTTCGGCGAAAGCTGCTGGATCTGTTAGTCGAACAATCGAGCTGGTTGCTCTCCATTGAGATTCCTGCTGTTCCTTTAAGGTTCGCCGTCGAAGATACATTTGGAGCCAGTTTTGCAAATCTACAGCGAATTCAATTGTCGCAGGATGTCTTCCAGCATCGGGATGTCGCTCTCGGGGCGTTTCGGGCTGTCGGGATGCGTCAAATTCGTCCGAATCCAGCCTCGCAAATTCAAAAACATGGAGGCTGAGTGCTTGTAGGCGGGTACGGGATCTCGGAAAGCGAGGAAACCAAGGTATTGGAGAATGTCGTTGAGTTGAAAAAAAACGGCATCCCCGGCGAGCCATGCGGCATCTCGTTTCGCGAACAGGTCCGGGGCGAAGCTTCTCAGGCCAAGCAGGTAGTCGCTACCATACATGACCATGTCGATCGCCAGATCGTTACCGGTCAGCACCATAAAATCGGGACGCGTTTCGTCTCGCCATGCCAGACGCTGCCATTCCAGGTCACGTCGCAGCGAAGAGTGTTTTGCTCCGACGCACTGCGGTATCCTCATCAGGCCCCGATATACAGATTCACTATAAATTTTGCCAAACGGAGCGAACATCGTGCCGAGTTCGAAGCCGATGAACTGATCGCAATAGTTAGCCAGCTGGCGGTAGGACTCGATGACTTCTGAATCCGTCTGCTGAGTCAGTCCGAACGACTGAAAAATGACCGGCGTGCCGCCACTTCGCAGGATCTCACCCATGCGAGCCGCGTAGTCGCTTAACGCAAATGGGCTGCCAGAACCATCTTTTACGAACGCCCCTGCCACAAAACCTCGACCATCTGTTACGGCTTGCGTGCGTCGGAGAACTTCCAGTCGTGCTGCATCGTCCAGCAAATTGATGTAACCAGTGTCCATATTGACGGCTGGTGTGAGTCCCGCGTCGCACGTCCGAGCGACATGCTTTTCGAACGAACGCCAGTCCAGTTCCCCTAGAGCAAGAAACGGCAGCAACACTGCCGACATGCCAGTGATCCGGCGGCCAGGTCGCATGCGGGGTATGGTGGTTTGGGCGTGCATGAGCGGATTGTGCCGAGGGAATTGCGAAGTGGCAAGGGATTGAAGTTATGCAGTAACGATTGAGTATTCTTTGAGCGGCGGGATCTGATGCTTTTCCGGCGAGCGGCAGAGGGAACGTAAAGTCAGGTTGCTGAGGGTTAAGGTGGTTGGAATGCGACATAAGTTGCTGGTGGTTGCCGTACAGAATGACGCTGGCGATGACTCACAGTGGAATCGGCGACTGGCCGTTCACGGCGGTCATTGACTTGCTAAAAGATCCAGACGTAGATTTCACAAAGCTGTCGCTGGAAGAAATGTCCAACCTGCACGTCCGCTGGGCACGTCAACCACCGGAGTCAGTAACCTCGAACTGGAAGCAGTCGCGGTGGATCTGATGGTGGATATTTCGCCAAAGAGCGAATAGAATTTGCTCTTTGGGCGAGCGGCGGATGAAAGTGTAGCACCGAAAATCGTGGGCTCGCGCCCAATGACTGATAAGATTAGTCGGAGCTCGCTGGCGACTGGTCCATGTCAGTGGCAATTCATTTCCTGCCGATCGCAGTACAAATGTGCCGATTCTGTCGCAGAGCAGGTGGCGAGGTCGGAAGAAACAAAGCTCTTTGGCTGTGATTGATGTTCTACACGCGTGTCTTCTGGATGTTTGTCAGAAATTCACTCATTCGTGAGATGATGTTTCCTGCGAATTTTATGATCCAGGTGGTCACGCGACTCTTCTGGTTCTTCGCGCGGGTGGCACTGTTTGGTGTGATCTACAAGGAAGTGGATCATATTCAGGAATGGTCGAAGCATCAATATTTTGCCTTCATGGCGACCGGCATGCTGATCAACGCCATCGTCGAGGCGTTTTTCATGCCGAACTGTGCCGCCTTCTGTGACAACATTCGCACCGGCAAGCTGGATTTTGCGCTGACCAAACCCGTCGATCCGCAGTTCCTGGTGTCGATGCAGCGGGTGAGTCTGGCAATGATCAGTCAGATCATGCTCGCGACGGCGCTCTTGTTGTGGGCACTGTTCAATATCGGATCGCCCATCACGCCAGGCCAGGTTGTGATGTATCTGTTTTACATCGCGGTCGCGGTCGCCTTCTTCTATTCCCTGATGATCACCACGGCCTGCACGAGTATCTGGTTCGGACGAAATCAGGGACTGTATGACTTCTGGTTTTATATCACGATTTTCGCGCAGTATCCGCGAAGCATCTATAATGGGACCGACGACAGCCGGTTTGAATCGGGCGAGGCTCTGCAATTTGGATTCACCTGGATTATCCCCATCCTGCTGGTCGTGACTGTGCCAGCCCAGATCATTGTCGGAACACTGCACGATCGCGTCTTCGCCGGGGTTGCCGCTGTTGCTGCGGTCGTTGCCCTGCTGGTTTCGCGCGGTGTGTTCCAGTGGAGTTTGAATTATTACCGCGGGGCAGGCAGCTGACCCGGAATTGACGAACTATGACATCATCGAACACCGCGCGATTTGGTCTGACGACGATGACGTGCGTCGTAATCGCGGGCATGATTGGTTCGGGTGTCTTCACCACGTCCGGGTATTCAATCGCCGGTTTGCAATCGCCGGCGCGGGTGCTGCTGGCATGGGCGATCGGTGGCATAATTGCGATGTGTGGAGCCGTCGCTTATGGTGAGCTGGCTCGGCGGTTGCCGCAGTCGGGCGGTGAGTATCTTTATCTCTCACGGCAAGTGCATCCGTTCGCCGGATTTCTGGCAGGCTGGATTTCGATCACGGTGGGATTCAGCGGTTCGATTGCGATCGTCGCGCTGACGTTTGAAGAATACATCGTGCCGGAGCAAATTCGTCCAGCGTGGTTACCGGCACGGTGTGTAGCCATCGCGGTGATCATCGTCTTTGGTCTGGGCCACGCTTTTTGGGTGCGACTGTTCGCCTCGGTGCAGAATCTGGTCGTGGGAATCAAGTTGTGCGCATTATTCGGGTTCCTGGCGGTTGCGGGATTAAAGATTTCAACCCACGAATGGCACTGGGAGCCTGCCGCAGAAAATCTGCCTCCATTGCTGGCTTGGCCAACGTTGCTGACGATATCGACGTCCGTCATGTTTATTTCACTCAGCTATGCCGGATTCAACTCCGCCATTTACGTGGCGTCGGAAGTGGTCAACCCGGAGCGTACGGTTCCTCGTTCGTTGATCGTCGGAACTTTCCTGGTGACGGTGCTGTATCTGTTGCTCAACGCGGTTTTCCTGACGGCTGCTCCGGCCGTTGAAATCAGTGGCAAAGCGGATGTGGCGGCGATCGCGGCAAAGGCGCTTGGTGGAGCATCATTGGGAATCATGATTCGCGTCGCGATCGGGTTGGGGACGCTGTCGTCCGTCGCGGGAATGATCATGATTGGTCCTCGCGTTATTTCGCGAATGGCTGATGATGGTTTTTTCTTCTCCGCATTTCGCGCGGGCGACAAATCGGTCAGCCGTGCCGTGCTGCTGCAGGCCAGTCTGGGGGCGGGGCTGGTGCTTGTGAGTAACATCCGAGATCTGCTGGGATATCTGGGCTCCACATTATCCCTGTCCTCTGCGATTACGATTTCGACATTGTTTCTCCCGGCGATTGTTCAATCAGACGGCATACAAGAAACGCAGTCACGACCCTCAATGCTGACTCGGATCGCGGCGATGATCTATGTGGCAAGCACCGCAATTCTGATCACGATGATGCTTTGGCAAGACTCACATGATCTGGTGCGTTCGGCCCTGACGCTGGGAACAGGTGTTGTGATTTGGTTGCTGATGATGGTTTGCCGCAAGACCAAATGATTCAGGCGCTGGCGACGGACTTCGATCGAACCCAGGAAAACCCGGTCAGCACGATCGTCGCTGCGAGACACAGTTGAGAGAACCAGTCGCCTAATCGGACGTACAACGATTCCCTTGGATCCAGAGGTGCCTGGCCGAAGACAATTCCCGAAAACTGCCGCCGCCACGCTCCCGTTTCCGGATCTCGCATTCCCTCCACAGCCTTCAGCTTGAGTTGCAGCCCGTCGAAGGGCTCAGACATCACAAAGATTTTAGCCGGTTCACGAATCGAACCGTTCCCGTCAATAAATGCGGAGATACCACCGTTGACGCAGCGGACCATCGGCATGCGAAATTCTACACAGCGAAACGCCGCAGTGATCAGATGTTGATCGAGTTGACTGGAGCCATGGAACCACGCATCGTTTGTCAAATTGACCAGTACGTCGCATGGATTCCCGGCGGAGTCTCGCTGAGATGCGATCTGTCGCACCACTTGCGGGACCGTGTCTTCAAAACAGATCAGAGGCGCAATGCGATGGCCGCCGTATTCGAACATCCGTGGAGCGTCACCCGCTTCGATTCCGTAATTCGACCCAAACGGAGTCAGATTATGCAGCCAGGGAAAGATGTTCTTCAACGGAACATATTCGCCGAACAGCACACGGTGAATCTTATCGTACCGTCCGATATACCCCAGATCCGGCCGTACAAAAGCCGCTCCGTTATACGCCTTCAGCCGTTCCTTCTCGGCGATGATCGCTTCGACGCCGATGATCAGAGCCGCGCCTGACGCCTGAGCGTGCATCTCAAGTCGCTGCATGACATCGCCGCTTCGCCATTCATCGACCAGTATTTCCGTTTCGTTACCGTAATGCTGCAGGACTTCGCGAGGCATATTGGCAAGCAACTCTTTGTCGGAGACCCCGTCTGCGACAGATCGTTCAGCACTTGGAAACATCGTTTCCGGCCACACAATAAAATCGGGCTGCAGCTGCACTGCTTCACGGGTGAGCAAATCGTGAACCCGGTATCGCGTGATATGTTCCCTCGGATCGTGTTTCACTTCCGGCGTGAAGTTTCCCTGGATCAAAGCAAAAACAGGTCCTGCCGGGAATTGCTCGGGCGGTATGCGACGAATCGCTCCGTAGGTCAGACATGCAATCACGCCGACCAAAGCACACGTAACCGGGGTCCAACGGATACGATGATCCGTCGCAAGCGCCGGGTCGGACTCAATCTCCAGATTCAGGCGGCGCAGCCAGGACACCGGGACGTTGACCGCGATGGCACCCGAAAAAAGAGCGACGATGAATGTGACACCGCAGACGCCCGTGATGTCGCAGATCTGAATCAGCATCGACCAGCGATACTGTGTATGCCCGAGAAAGTACCACGCAAATCCGGTGAATAGCCATGATCGAATGTATTCAAGAGCGGTCCAGACCACGGGTACTGTCAGCCAAATCGGTGTCCCCGCCAGAACGCAGCGACGTCCCAGCCATACGAACGCCGGGAGGTACATGGCCATGTAAAACGCCAGAGCAGCGAGGGCGAGATACATTGCCGGGTGTCCGAGACGCATCCATTGGAGTGTCAATGCAGCCCAAACGAATGCGACACAGTAGACAGTTGCGTAACACCGACGCGGCAGCGATTTTAGTCGCAACAACTGGCTAAGCGGAACCAGCGACACCCAGGCGAGGAACGACCAGTCTATCGGCGTGAATGATAACCACAGCAGCAACATGCTGCCCGCAGTGAGCACAGCCACCGACCTGGATGAACCGGTCTGCGCCACTTCAGGAGCCACACCCTGAGTGATAATCCGCTGGATCTCTGGACGCAGGGTTGGCGGTTCTAAAATCGACGGCTCACTGGAATCGTTCATGTCCGTGCGTTTGCTTACTTTGCCGCTTTCTTCAATGCCTTGGCTTTATCTGTTGCTTCCCATGTGAAGCCGTCGCCGGAGCGGCCAAAGTGTCCGCCTTCAGCGGTTTTCAGAAAGACCGGACGACGAAGCTTCAGATGTTCGATAATCCCTTTCGGAGTCAACGGGAAGTTGTCCCGAACAAGTTGTTCGAAGCGATCATCAGCAATCTTGCCGGTTCCAAAGGTGTCCACGCGAATGCTGACGGGATCAGCCACGCCAATCGCGTAAGCCAACTGCACTTCGCACTGCTCCGCCAAACCTGATGCCACAATATTCTTGGCAACGTAGCGACCCATGTAAGCTGCGGAACGGTCCACCTTGGTGGCGTCTTTTCCGGAAAACGCGCCGCCACCATGCCGACCCCAGCCGCCATAGGTATCGACGATGATCTTTCGACCAGTCAGGCCCGTGTCACCATGTGGGCCGCCGACGACAAATCGTCCAGTTGGGTTGATGTGGAACTTTGTCTTCTTGTCGATCATGTTCGGGGGAACGACATGTCCAATGACTTCCTTCTTCACAAACGCGGCGATTTCCTTTTGGGTCACCTTCTCACCATGCTGTGTGGAGATCACGATTGCTTCGACACGAACCGGCTTCATTCCGTCGTACTCGATGGTGACCTGACTTTTGCTGTCGGGACGCAGCCAATTGACGACGCCATTCTTTCGCAATTCGGCAAGTCGGTTGATCAGGCGATGAGCAAAGGCGATCGGAACCGGCATCAGCTCTTCGGTCTGATTGCAAGCATAGCCAAACATCAGTCCCTGGTCACCGGCA
>JBBQSE010000355.1:0-9381 GCA_038214195.1 Planctomycetales bacterium | reverse complement strand
AATTGCGTGAATGCCCAGCCGTTGAGTTCCGCTCCGGCCTTCAATCCGACATGAGCCGCATCGACTTCCAGACGAACCCATTCTCCGGTTTTCGGCAGCGGCCCCATCGGACGATGGTTCTCGCCGGTGCCCGAATCGAACGGGATGAGATCTTCGCCCCAGAATGCGCGGTGACTCCAGACGCCGTCATTGAACTGCAGCATCACGGTCTTTGGCGGATTGGCGGGATCAAGCCAGCAATACGCGAACAGCTTATCGCCTTCACCGATTTTCAGCGTCGGACTCGCCACCGTGAAAAAATGCTGACTCAGTCCTGCGGCCTGCCTGCGAGTCGCCTTGGTGCCACTGTGAACGGGATGATCGGGAGCGGACACGAATTCCCACGCCGTATCTCCCTGCAACTGTGCTCCGGCTGGTGCCGCGTCATCGATCCAGACAAATTCGGCGGGTTTGGTGGAGACCGTTGCCGCATCGACGCCAGGATCGACATAATCGACTGCCGCCAGAGCAGTCGCAATCTGTTCGTTAAGTGCCGGAATCTCTTGATCCAGCTCAGCCAGCATCGCTGACTGTTCCGACGACGGGACACGAATCGTCGGCGGTGGAGCGAGTGCGTTTCCATCCATCGCGGCATCGGCGGCGGCATTGTAAAACGCAAACAGCTGGTAGAATTCCTTCTGCGTGACTGGATCAAACTTGTGGTCATGGCAGACGGCGCATCCCAGCGTCATTCCCATGAAGATCGTGGACATTGTTTCCGTGCGATCGACGGCATAACGCACCAGCACCTCTTCATTGATCGAGCCACCTTCGCTGGTCGTCACATTGCAGCGATTGAAACCGGTTGCGATCTTCTGATCGATCGTGGAATCCGGCAGCAGATCGCCCGCCATTTGTTCAATCGTGAACTGATTAAACGGCTTGTTCGCGTTGAAAGCGTCGATCACCCATTCGCGGTACTTCCAGAGCGATCGCTCATTGTCCAGATGCAATCCGTGGGAATCGCCGTACCGCACCAGATCCAGCCAGTAACGCGTCATCTGTTCGCCGTAGCGCGGCGAGGCCAGCAATCGATCGACAACTTTTTCGTATGCATTGGCATCGGTGTCTCCCAGAAACGCCTGGACTTCACCCGGCGTCGGCGGCAGTCCGGTCAGATCGAGAGTGGCTCGGCGAATCAACGTCTCCCGATCCGCTTCCGCCGATGGCTTCAACCCAGCGGCGTCCAGTTTCTGCATGACGAAGCGATCAATGGGATTTCTGCACCATGACTGATTGCTGACGGTCGGGAATTCGGGACGTTGGGGTCGAATAAAAGACCAGTGGCCTTTGAACTCGGCCCCCTGTTGAATCCACTTCGTCAGCGTCTGGATCTGCTGCGGAGTCAGCTTCATGCCGGATCCCGGAGGCGGCATGACGACGTCAGGATCGGTGGACAGGATTCGTTTCAGCAGTTCGCTTTCATCGGCCTTGCCGGGCATGATCGCCGTGGCTCCGGATTCCAGTCGGGCCGTTGCACCTTCTGCAGAATCGAGTCGGAGCCCGGCCTTCCGTTCAGCGGCGTCGGGGCCGTGGCATTTGTAGCAGGTATCCGAAAGGATCGGCCGCACGTCTCGATCGTAATTCCCTGCCTCTTCAGCGCATATAAAAAGGCTGGTTGAAGTGAAGCAAATAAATCCCAAAGCGAATTGAGAAACGGGGCGGAGGGCACCGGTGGTCATTTGATTTCTCATCATTGTAGGCGCGGAGCGAGGAAGGCAAATCAATGCGGGAATCTGATTACCGCATAAGTTTGGACTGTTGTCAATGTGTTGACGACTCGCGAAGAGAGCAAAAACTGAACTTCAAGTTTCAGGCCATCTTCATTTTTGTCGCAGTTCTGTTGCTGGCGATGATGCGTAGCAAACTCGCAGCACTAAATCCTGGATGGAATCTGCCGTGGTATGCGGGGGCACTGATCGGGGTGGGATTCATCAAGAAAACCGGGGGCTAGCGACTTGCGGCTGATTGGTAATCTCAACATGGACAGACCAGTAGTCGAACCTTCGTGGCTTCCTTCGCTCCGCTTCGTCCATCCTCGGCCACCCGCGCTACGGTAAATTTGTCTCTGCTGCTCGCCTAAAGAAGCAGCTTCCAGATGCTGAATTGCGGTGTCCACAACATCAACAATTCTCTGTAACTATTTACTGCAACATGACTTAACAACATATTGCTTCCATTCAGTCACGGGAATTCAGCATGCAGTCCATGCGGGCACTGGCCCTAAGGTGATGTCAGAAAAATCGATTTCAAAATTTGTGAAATCACTTTTTCCAAGCGCCTGATTGCTAAGACGACTTGATCGAGGCCACGGAATAGATTTCATGGATAAGGTGCGCTTGACGATCTCTGCGATGTCATTAAATTGCCTGCCAGTGGTGGTTTGTGGGGAGAAGTGGGGAGCTGTGTGAGCCCGTGCGGATTTCTGCAAATTATCAGTGTTCGGGTCTTCCGAAATGGCATTGACGGGAACATTTGAACGCACGATGGATGACAAGCTTCGGTTGGCCATTCCTCGCCCTCTGCGGGACGGTTTTCGGGATGTGGATTCAGAGGAGTTGTATTTGGCTCCCGGTAACGAAGGCTGTCTCTCAATTTATTCAAAGGCTGGTTTTGATGCTTTTGCCGCAAAGATGGCCAGTGTCTCAACCGGGCGTGTTCAGGTTCGAAATTTTCTCCGGTTGTACTACGGGCAGGCGGAATGCGTGCAGGTAGACAAACAGTCGCGAATCCGGGTGCCGGAGCGGCTGGCAAAACTGGCTGAGTTGAAACATAACGTGGTTTTGATTGGTGTTCATGACCATGTCGAAATTTGGGACAAGGAGCGGTGGGATTCGTTTCTGTCTCAGAACGGTTCGCAGTTTGACGCGTTGACGGCTGAAGCTCTGGACCTCTCTCTGCCTCAGGGATAGTTCCAGTCGTCTCCAGAAGGCGAAAAATTGTGATCGGCGGCTCATGGATGGGTCGCCTTAGAAAAGCTCACGATATTGTGAGTCTGTCAGGTGCCTGGCGGCATGACGTCGCTGAGCACTCCACAGTCGGAAGCTGCCGCAACCTTTACCGGGCTTAGCGGATTTCGACGATAACAAGGATGTGATTCGTCCCAGGGACGGTCTCTTCGGAGACCGCAGCCGTCTGTCTCCGTTGACCGAAATGGATGTCGGGAGGAGACAGGCGGCTGAGTTCCTTGGGAATTTTATTCCTCTTGAGCCTGCGAGCCCACGCGGCTCGTTTGTCCGCAAACTGCCCTTCGCGCAATTTCGCTTCGCGCGTACCATGCGGGCCTCTCCTTCGGCTACAACTGCGCCACCTGGATTCTTTCGGCGTAGTTTGGCTCCTTTCTGTTTTTTCCTCTCCAGGCACAATCCGTACTAATGGCCTCTGCCGATCATCGACCGGTTCACGTCCCGGTGATGCCTCGCGAAGTGCTGCAATGGCTGCAACTCGCTCCGGGCCTCACGGTGCTGGATGGAACGGTGGGAGCCGCTGGTCACAGTACACTGATTCTCAAGTCTCTCGGCGACACCGGGCAACTCATTGGACTCGACCGCGACCCAATGATGCTGGAAATCGCCGCTCAGCAATTATCACAAAATCAATATCAGAACTCTCATTTGTTTCGCTCCAGCTACGTGGACGCGCCCGAGATCCTGCAGCAACTCGGGATTGAACGCGTTGATCGCGTACTGCTCGATCTAGGACTTTCGTCGGATCAATTATCCGATCAGGAACGAGGATTTGGATTTGACGCGGGCGGTCCGCTCGACATGCGTTTTCATCCGCATGAAGGTCGGCCCGCTGCGGAACTGTTGCTGACACTTGAAGAAAAACAACTGGAGGAAATCTTTCGGACCCACGGCGAGGAGCCTGCTGCCGGAAAGATCGCCTCTGAAATTATTCGTCGTCGAAAACTGGGGAACCCGGTCAGGACGGCGGAAGAACTGGAATCCTGTGTTCGCGATGCGGTGGGAAACGCTCGCAATACAGGAGGTCGCAACCCGGCAACTCGAGTGTTTCAGGCACTTCGAATTGCCACCAACAATGAATTGCAGCACGTGGAACGCATGCTGACTGAAGTTCTGCCGACGATTTTGAATCCCGGCGGCATCGCAGTCATCCTGACGTTTCATTCACTGGAAGATCGGATCGCTAAGAACGCATTCAAAGGACACCAGGGATGGCAAGTTCTGACAAAAACACCTCTCGAAGCGGCACCGGCCGAGATTCGACTCAACCCGCGCAGCCGATCAGCAAAGCTGAGGGCGGCGCGGTGGCTGGGCAACTGCTGAAGACGCTCAAAGCTGGCGAATCGAAACCGGCCAGTCATGAGGCACGGCTGGGGATCATGGTGATCACGATCCTGGTCTTTGCCTTTGGCTTCCTTGTCTACCACAAGATGGACATGCGGCAGCGGCAGTTGACAGCGGCGGCGATTGAGCCGAACGCCGCCGCTCCAAAAACAGTGACGACACCGCCAGCAGAATCGGCAACCGAACTGCTGACATCGACTCAACAGACATCTGCAACAGATCCACTCATCAACATTGGCGATCTCAGTGACGGTTCTCCGTTTGCAAATGATGAATTCTCGCTGACCGAACCCATCGCCGCGAATCAGGCCGACACGAAATCATTTGAAGCGCCTGCCGAAAAAGTTGGATCAAGTTCGGACCAAACCCCGCGAACTGCGGAAGCTCCAGAGATGCTGTTCGCGTTCGACGAACCTTCGGAATCTGATCTTACATCGAAGTCGGAAGAAACAATCCCGGATTTCACGGTCGCTGCTGCTCCCGCATTCGAAACGCCTGCTGCGGAATCTCCAGCGGAGGTGCTCGAAATCTCCACTCCAGCTCTTGCGGATGTCAGCAGCCAGCCTGCAGCATCGGTCGGTGGCCAGACACTGCCTTCGCCGGATGATCTCATCGAGGATGTTCAGTATTTCCCGGCTGGCTCCAAATCCCAATCGGCACGTCCGCTCGAAGCAGCCGCAACGACTTCCGACTTTCAGCCGGAGCCTGCGGATGTCAGCATTGCGTTCGCCGCAGATGAGCCCTCTTTTCCCGCGACGCTGCCGGAGTTCGAAGCAACTCAGGCAGATCAAAAGTCCACATCACCAGTAAACGAAGAGTCGGATGCAGAACCCATGCTGCTCGCCATGGCGGAACCACAGCAACCCGTTGGCGTTGACAACGGATTTATCGTCGATGAAGGCACGCCGGTTACAAAGGCACCGGCAAATGACTTCACGGAGTTCCCTGCGTTTGAGTCTGGGGCTCCGGCAACGATTCAACAGAAAGTAACAGCGGAGCACAAACCGCACGCTGGCTCTCAGGGTTTCAACGCCGTCGCCAATCCTGGCAAGCGATCCAATCGCAACTCCATTCGTACCGCCGCAGGGTCTGGCTCTGACGGAAAATTCAGTCTGGCGGCGTTCAACTACGGCAACAGTGTCGCTCCAGCAGCTCCGGACGATGGCTCCACATTCAAATCGGTCGTTGTGCAGAACGGCGACAATTATACGAAAATCTCAAAACGTGTTTACGGAACAGTGCGATATTTCTCCGCGCTGGCCGTCTTCAACCAGCATCGCATCCCGGAACCCAAAAACATGCGACCTGGAATGGTCGTGCTTGTCCCCGCGAAGCAAGTTCTCGAAGAGCGTTATCCCGAATTGTTCGCTGATTCGCAGCCGAAGGTCGTCGAACAGGCCGGATTTCTGCTTCTGGACGATGGTTCGCCCGCATATCGCGTCGGTGAACGCGAAACGATTTCCGAAATCTCGCAGCGATTTCTGGGTCGGTCATCTCGGTGGATTGAGATTTATCGGCTCAATCAGTCTACTTTAGGCGATCCGAACAAGCTGAAACCCGGCACGATTCTGGCACTTCCCGCCGATGCTGTCGAAGTGAATGTCGTGCCATAACTGCTGCCTGTTCGATAAATCAATAGTCCCATAAAGCCCCGCGCTGAGTTTGTTTTCGCGGGGCTTTTTCTTGCGCCAGGAGATCCCGTGTACTTCCGATTCGCCGCCGGATTAATTCTTGTCGTCCTTGTTTCCATGGCCGGAGTGTGGCTGGAGAAGCAAACGCTGGAGATGCGCCGAACGGTGAGTGTGCAGTATTATCAAACGGACGTGCTGCTGGATCTCCTCGTGCGACTTCGTCTGGAAACTCAGCAATTGACTGCGCCCGCTCAACTGGCAGCGATGGAAGCTTCGCAGCACAACGCGACGGTGACGCAACCTCAAGCCCCTCGTCGCGGCACTCGCGAGAAACAACGAACCGCAGTTTCTGAAAAACTGCAAGGAGAACAGCTTCCCCTGCTGCGATTTCAGCAGCCGTTCAACCCGGAGGGGATCGACTGATGGCAAAGGATCTCGATGGCGACATCGGTGCCGTGCTTCCCTTTGAGGCAAATAGCACCGAGCCCGTCCCGTCATCAACGGGCTCTGATCGATCATGGCGATTCGGTCTGATCACTGTCTGCCTCTTTCTTGGCTGGGGCATTCTCATAGTTCGGTTGGTGCAGTTGCAGGGTGCTCAGCAGCAGTTGATGAATGACCGCGTGACTCGACAAAGCGTGTTCAGTGAAATCATACCGGCGCGACCGGGGGAGATTCTTGATCGTAACGGCCAGGTTCTGGCGATGACAATTCCGTGTGACAGCCTGTATGCGGTTCCGGATGAGATCAGCGATCCTCTGGATTTTTCATGGAAAATCGGCTCCGTCCTGAATCTCAATACAGACGAACTTTACCACCGGATCATCGGCAACGCCGACAAGCGGTTCGTCTGGATTCAGAGGCGGATCACGGAAGAAAATGCAACCGCAATTCGTAATCTGAAACTGCCAAAAGAGTCCTGGGGCCTGCGACGCGAGTATCAGAGGCGGTATCCGCAGGGCGGCTACGCCTCTCATGTTCTGGGCATCCGCAACGTCGATAATGTTGGAAAGGGCGGACTCGAACAAAGTTTAAACGACGTCATTCGCGGGTCGGATGGCCGCCGGGTGATGACGCGCGATGCTCGTGGAATTGTCATGGAGGTCGCCGTCGAACGATCAGACTCGCCGCTGCACGGACAGACGGTTATTTCAACGATCGACCTGCTGACACAAATCGAAACGGAACGTCAACTCGACGCACTGGTGGCAGAATGGCGACCGGTCGGCGCTTGCGCCATCGTCATGATCCCGGATTCAGGTGAAATCCTCGCGATGGCCTCGCGGCCTTCGTTCGACCCGAATAACCTGACCGATGTCCCGGAACAGGCATGGAAGAATCTGGCAGTCTCCGCAGTCTTCGAACCTGGTTCAACATTCAAGCCATTCATCGTTGGCTGGGCCATGCAGCACAATAACCTGGCAGCTGACGAAATGATCGATTGTCATTTTGGTGCCTATCGCATGGGACCGCGGCTGCTGCACGATCACCATTCCTATGGAGCATTGAGTGTTGAAGATGTGCTCGTAAAATCGAGCAACATCGGGATGGCGGTGATTGGCGAACGCATCGGGCTTGAATCGCTCTACGAAGCAACACGGGCTTTTGGCTTCGGTCGCCGCACTGGGATCGAACTTCCCGGTGAAGTTTCCGGACTGCTGCGGCCTGTGTCGCAGTGGAATATCTATTCACTCGGCTCCATTCCGATGGGACAGGAGCTTGCTGTCACGCCGCTGCAGTTGATCACAGCCCATGCTGCACTGGCTAACGGAGGAACGCTGATTCGACCGCACCTGCTAAGAAACACCACAGCGGGAAACGTGGCCGATTCGCAAATCGCCACATCGACAGCGAACGTGCAGTCCTCGCTGCTCGACGCGGACATCGCGGAGTGGCTGGTGCGGGACCCGATGAAGCAGGTTGTCGAACGGGGTACAGGCAAGTCGGCTCGAATTTCTGGTCTCTCCATGTTTGGCAAAACGGGAACAGCTCAGAAGCTGGACCCGAACACTGGAACATATTCTGATTCCGCATGGGTACTGTCGTTCGTCTGCGGCTCGCCTGCAGAAAACCCGGCAGTGCTCGTGCTGGTCATGGTCGATGAACCCACGTCTCCCGGAACACATTACGGTGGCACCGTCGCCGCTCCGACCGCCGCTCGAATTCTGCAATTTGCAGATAAGCGAGTGCGAAGTCTGTCGGTTCCGGAACTCTCCAACGCCGATTCAACGGAATATCGCAGACCTGCCACATCAACGAACTGAACCGATCAATGACCATGGAAATCCATGGCGAGATGCCAGGTCTTTCCCAGCAGTTTGGAACGGATACTCTCACGTTCGCCGCACAATTTGATCTCCCTGATTTTGAACGGCGAGAAATCTATGGAGACCCGCAGCAAGACCACATGCTCATCATCACGAACTCCGGTACTATGTGGTCCGGGAATCAAAACGGTATTGGTCGCAGCATGCCAGCACCGCCGCCGCAAATGTATCGAGGGCCATTCCTTGTTGGCGTAATTCAGTACATTATTGAACTCAGAGAAACAACATCCAGACTGAATCTGCAGGACGATACGTCAGGTGCCACAACTCTCGTTGTCGATGCGTACTTCCCCGGCGACTTGTTCGGTCGAGTGTCGTTTGATCAACAAACGTTTCTGCCGGTTCGAATCGAGAAGTTCACGTTCGACATCCAGAGTAAAGACTTCTCCGAAACGACTCTAACAACTACCGTGATGTCCGACTACAAGCAGTTCGGCTCTGCGATGCTGCCCGAAAGTGTCGTCGTCCAACAAGGTGGCGTTGAAGCATTGCGTCTCACACTTGTTGCTGCCGACTTTGATTCAGAAATCGACCGGGCAGTCTTTAAAGTACCTAAATGAGTCATGGCGTGCGTCAAATTCGTTCGTCGTTCCGCCTTCAGGCGGCATCATTGTTTCGAACCACAACCAATTCCGCCTGAAGGCGGGACTACGAACATTTGCCGATTCTAAAGACGTCTGGGCAGGCTGAAGCCTGCGGCTACGCGCGGAGACCGCATTCGCGGCCAGAAAGTCGCCTAAAGGGCATTTTCAACGCTGGAGCAATTCGCGAGGACGGTACAGATGAATGCGGGCGGCAAAACGAATACTATACTTCACGCGGTCAGAAATAATGCTGTGGATTTTCTTGCGATTGTCCCCTCTCCCCCGCAATTGATTTTCCAACTTTACACGTTTTCCACGGGGGAAGAGGGCTAGGGGGAAGGATTCACTGTTTTCTGATTCATCATATTAACTCCAGGTCAGCCCCCTCATCCGGCCTGTCGGCCACCTTCTCCCCCTTGCAG
Organism: Planctomycetales bacterium; assembly: GCA_038214195.1. GTDB lineage: Bacteria > Planctomycetota > Planctomycetia > Planctomycetales > Planctomycetaceae > SXXK01. Next base: position 68 of record JBBQSE010000355.1, on the reverse strand, counting down.
GCTGTCGATTTAGTCGATCTTTGGCTTAAGTAATACTATCAACATTGGGTGTAATCTGCTAGACTGCC
>JBBQSE010000354.1:0-9403 GCA_038214195.1 Planctomycetales bacterium | reverse complement strand
GTACCTGCGACTAAGCTGACCGACAAGGAACAGGTCGCGTCGATAATTCGCGCGATCCAGCCAGGCGGCAACACTGCGTTGTTCGGCGGTGTCAGTAAAGGGGCTGCGGAAGTCCGCAAGTTCATGGATGAAAAACACGTCAATCGCATCATCCTGCTTTCCGATGGACTGGCCAACGTCGGACCCTCGTCGCCCGGTGAACTCGGGGACCTCGGCACGTCACTGAAGAAGGAGAACATCAGCGTTTCTACGCTTGGGCTTGGCCTGGGATACAACGAAGACCTCATGGTGCAACTAGCGGGCAAGAGCGGTGGCAACCATCGGTTCATTGAGAACGCATCCGAACTGGCAGACATCTTTCGCCGCGAATTTGATGACGTACTTTCCGTGGTCGCACAGTCCATCGACTTAAAGATTGAAATTCCAGAGGGCATTCGCCCTGTCCGCGTGCTGGGCAATGCGGCTGACATCAATGGCCAGACGGTGGTGACTCGACTGTCGCAGGTCTACAGCGATCAGCAAAAGTATGTTGTGGTGGAAGTTGAGATCCCCGCTGACCTGGCCCACGCCGCAGTCGATTCCAGCGGAACCGAAATTCCAAAGCCGACACTCCTCGCCACAGTTCACGCGACTTACGTGAACATGGTCAGTGAAAAATCTGAAACGCTTTCCGGTGCCGTGACCGTGTCATTCAGCAGTTCTGAAGAAAAAGTCAAAGCCAGCGTCAACAATGCCGTGATGGCCGACGTTGTGGCACTCGTCGCCAGTGAACAAAACAAGCTGGCGACTGAATTGCTCGATCGCGGAGACCTTGAAGGTTCTCGCAAGAGCCTTGAGTCAAATGCTCATTTCCTCAATACTAACGCTGACAAGTATGCGTGTCCGTCGCTGAACGAACTTGCAAAATCGAATCTCGATCAGTTGAAACGCCTGAAAGATGTGAATTCCAAAGATGCCCCCGAAGCGCTGAGTGCCCGAAAATCGATGCGGTTCTATCAGAATGAGTCGGACGGGCAGCAATCGAAACCATCAAAGCCATAAACTGCCTGCAGCAGCGGCGAGGCAACGCGAGAGTCTGCCTCGCCGCGGGCTCGTGGTCAAACGGGGAATCTGCTTCGTGACATCGGTACCAAACGATTTCATTGATCCCGGCAAACACACAAACTCAAAATTCCCCAATCACCTGACCATCGTTGCGACTGCACAGACGTTGAAACGTGTTGTTTTGCAGCGACTGGATATCCGAACGAATAAAGCGAATTGAACCATCGCAAATCAAAAAGTGGATCCCCCCCTGATGACGGCTTGAGTACCCGGTTTCGCTCTGGTTCAGCGTTGATGCCTCGCTGCCATCCGAAACGACATCGCTCTCGAAAAAATTGGAACGTGGTCCCGGCCAGATGCCACCCTTTCCTATCACAGATCGCTCGCCGACAAGAATCGTGTTGCTTGTTCCGTCTACGATGTCACGCAATTTTGTTGAACTGTTGACGTAAAAGATGCCATCAGGACGCGGCTGACTGTCATTGTCCGCAGCGGAGGTCTGGCCTGGAAAGAATGTCAATCCGGACCATCTTGGAATTGGAACGGAGCCATAGTTGCCGGAGAAATTTGAGACGCCCCAGCCACCGCGAAGTGGGTTCGTGTCTCCCTTAGGTTCCGCAGCACAGCGGTAGACTCCCAGTGGCAGCTTCAGCATCGCATGCAGATTGTCGAGCGCCGCAGGTGTTTTTACAGCTGGCTCATAGACAGGGTCCCGCAGATTGAGCGCATTGTAGAGTGAAACCTGTTCCACAAATGGCAGAATTGAAACTGTCCAACCCGTTGATGGATGTCCTTCTCCCTGCGGTCGACGACTCACCCAGCCGGGCGGAAAGGTGTTGTAGACATCATGGTAATTGTGCATTGCCAACCCGATTTGCTTCAGGCGATTGGTGCATTCCCTGTCGCGAGCCGACTGGAGAGATTCCTGAAGTCCGGGCGTTGCCATGGCAAGTAACACCGTCGAGACGCTGGCCACGACGAGCAATTCGATCACAGTGAATCCACGCCGTCGAGGTTTGTTCACTGCGCGGACACTTGTCGCGCAAACAGCCTGATCGGCGTACACGTCGGCAGTTTCAGGGGACTTCATTGCATCTACCTTTCAATATCAAACTTGATGAAATCAGCCACCATTCAAACTTACTGAAGCGGTCCGGTCGCTGGCATTCTCAACAGTCTCCAGCACTCTTCGTCCTCGAACCATTTGAGCACAAGCACAGTTTCGACACCTGGAATGGTAAATCCGGCGACGGGGCTCTTCATGAGTTCAGCGTGGAGACTTCTTGTCGGCGCGTCCGAATCGAAGAACCGCCAGTTCCCCTGCACTTTTTCGAATTTTACGGTTCTTTCCGGATCACCCTGAACCAGCGGCGGCAACGTGACTTCGGCAACACTTTCTTTGACGTCAATCTCTGATCTGGCGGCAAACTGCAGGTCACGCAGCATGGCTTCCTTCATCGCGGGATTCGCTTTCAGACGGCCGAGCAATTTTCGCAGTTCGTCACTGTTTGTCAGCCGCCCCAATTTCGGAAGTGGATACATCGCCCGAATAAACTGTTCCGTCTCATCTGCTTGGAGGAGTCGTGTCGCCGATGCCAGTGCTTTCTTGAGATCGCCACCCAACCCCTCCGAATCTACCTTTGGTGCTGATTCCAGTGCAGGCAGATTCGCTGGCGGTTTCGGAGGAACGATCTCGGATGGTTTCAGGACACAGTCGATTTGTACGAGCGTGTGGTTTCTGTTGAACGTGCGATCTCCCGCCAGCGCGGCCGTCAGTTGTCCCAACAACATATCCGCAACTTCCGGAGGAATTGTCAAAAGGCTTGACGCATTCCCCGGGCCTCCTCGTCGCGGATCGTCCTGAGCTATCATCGCGAGACCCGGCAGAAAATCATAAACCAGCAAGGTATGCTTCTTTGCCTTCAGCAAATCGATCGCTTCCTGCAAGTCCGCAGTCAAGGCTTCGTCCCGGCGGCGAGCAACATCAGTGCCCTCCGCGACACTTTGCGTTGACTGCTGCCGTCCAATGATCTGAGCGTGTGACACGTCTTCAGTGACGAACGCGCACGCCAACAGCACGAAAATGCAGGCACTGATCCGACCAACTGCCACCAGTCGCCAACTGATCAATCCGGATCTTGTCATCACTCATTTTCCTTTGGTTCGATTGGCATGCAGATTTCGTTAGATCCGCCGTCGGCAAAAACTCTCGATTCACATGCAACCCCGTGCCCGATATTGTTGCCGATGCTATGACCGGTTGGCAATCGACGCCCGACATTCATTTCCATCGCACGACGTCTCCTTGATGATTTTATGCCAAAATCCCCTGCAGCACTTCGCCTTCCACATCGGTCAGACGGAAGTCACGACCGTTGAAGCGGTACGTCAGCTCGGTGTGGTCGATACCCATCTGATGCAGAATCGTGGCATGGATGTCGTGGACGTTGACTCGGTTTTCCACCGACTTGTAGCCGAATTCGTCGGACGCACCGTACTGGGTGCCGCCTTTAAATCCGCCACCGGCGAACCATGTTGTGAATGCGTTCGGATTATGATCGCGGCCTCCAACGTCCTGCGAATCCGATGTGCGGCCGAACTCGCCGCCGTAGATGACGATGGTTTCGTCGAATAGTCCGCGCTGCTTCAGGTCGCTCAACAGAGCGGCCGTTGGCTGATCCACAGTGGATGCGCAGGCGCGATGATTGCCGTTGATGTCATTATGGGCATCCCACGGAACGTCGCTGACAGCCCCGCCAGGTGTGTTCGGACAGGCGGCGAAGATCTGCACAAACCGCACGCCGCGTTCGATGAGTCGTCTGGCGATCAGACACTGGCGGCCATAGTCTTTCGACTCAGCGCGATTCAGACCGTACATCTCCTGAATGTGATCCGGCTCCTGAGCCAGATCAAACGCCTCCGGCGCGGACGTCTGCATGCGATACGCCAGTTCAAAAGATTCCAGCCGCGCGTTGAGATCACGGTCAAACGGGCGAAGATCCGCGTGTTTCGCATTGGCGGCATTCAATGCATCCAGCAGTGATCTCTGCGGTGCCCCCTTCAATTCAGCTGGCTGTTCCAGGTTGTCAATCGGTGTCGCCCCGCGCGGATCCAGAGCCGTCGCCTGATACACCGACGGCAGGAATCCGGACGACCAGATCGGATCACCTCCGCGCGGCTTGGTGCCGTGCATCACGACATAGGCTGGCAAATTCGAATTCTCGCTGCCAAGTCCATACGTCAGCCAGGAACCCATGCTGGGAAACCCCTGGCGAATCATCCCGGAATTGAACTGCAGCATCGCGGGCGTGTGATTGTTGGATTGCGAGTAACATGAATAGACAAACGCAATGTCATCCACATGCTGTGAGATATTTGGAAAGATCTCGGACGTCCAGGCTCCGCACTGCCCGTGCTGCGAAAACTTAAACGGCGATTTCAGGCACTTGCCGCTGGTTGTGAAGAAACCCGTCTTGGGATCCGCGCCCGCGAGCGACGTGCCATCGCGTTTCTGCAGTTCCGGCTTGTAATCAAACGTATCGACCTGCGACGGACTTCCCGTCTGAAACAGCCAGATCACGGACTTTGCTTTCGCCGCGTTCGGGGCTGGACGCGACGCCAGTGGATTTTTGGCTTTTCGATCCGCCGCAAGAATGCCTTCCTGATGCAGCAGATTTGTCAGCGCCAGCGAACCACACCCGAGCCCGGCGCGCTGCAGAAAATCGCGGCGTGAATTGAAAGACATTTGCATAATGTGAGACATAAACAAGTTCCCTGGGAAATACTTGATTCAATCAACGTACACAAACTCATTCATACACAAAACCAAATGGCAAAAATCACGCACGGCAAGAGATTCCGCGTTCGGATCGATGCCGCGTGAATCCTTCTGCCGCTGAATAAAACTCGTCATCGCCGCTTGTTCGGCCTCCGTGGCCGGGCGAGCAAGAGCCAACTGATACGTTTGGTCGATTGCCTGTGCGATGGATGTTTCCGGATTTGGCCGCACCTTTGTCGCCAGTTTCGTGGCCAGGTCACGGATGACTGGTGAGTTGAGCAAAGCCAGCGCCTGCGGGGCGACCGTACTTTCCTCACGCGATGCGATCGCCTGCATCGTGTCCGGCGCGTCAAACAGTTGCAGCAGTGGGATCAGTTGACTACGTTTGACAGTGAAGTAGATGCTGCGGCGCTTGCTGTTCTGGTCAAGAGAGCCTTTCCCGAAAAGCGTGAGATCCAGCTCACCGCTCACGGACAGCAGTGAGTCGCGAATAATCTCCGCTTCCAAACGACGCGCGGCGCGTCTCCAGAGCAGCAGGTTTTCGGGGTCGAATTGTTTGCCGCTGTCGGTAACCTCGTCGGCCTGCATGTAAACGTTGCTGGTCACGATAAGTTTGTGAATCGGCTTCAAATTCCAGCCGCCACGGATCAGTTCCGTGGCCAGCCAGTCCAGTAATTCGGGATGAGACGGCTTGTCACCGCGCGTGCCGAAGTCACTCGGCGTCGCAACGATGCCCTTGCCGAAGTGATGATGCCAGAGTCGATTCACGATGACGCGCGCCAGCAGGTGACCGCTGCCGTGATCCACATCTGTCAGCCAGTCGGCCAGCCCCAGACGTCCGGGACGCGACTTGTCAGCTGTCTCGGAATCCGCCAGCCATTGTTTTTCCTCTTTGTCGGTTCGCATGAGTACACGCAGGAATCCCGGTGTGGCTTCGTCCTCCTTGTTGTCCGCGTTGCCGCGTCGGAGCTGGTAGACCTTGTAAGTGTCTTCACCAAACTGGTACGTCGTTCCACGAACTTGCGCAGCAAACACACTGGTCAGATCCGGTTTCGGTGCCTGAGTGTCATGCCTGGCAACCGCCTGATTCAGATGCAGCCAGTCGAGATCGAAGCCCTTGTACCATTCAGCCAGTTTCTGCTTTTGTTCATCGTTTCTTTGGTCAGTCGGCAAGGTGATGATTGCAGCAAGGTCCGCTGGCGGTGCCGCTGCCGTCGCGGCAAAATAAAAACCAGTCGCTCCTCCGCCGTTCACGATCTTCATCAGCACTTCATTCAGTCCCGTCGCCAGCTGGATCGTGGCAGTTTCCTGACCGGCGGCCGCGACATTGCGGCCGACCTTTTTGGACAATACCTCGCGACCATTCACCCACAACTTAATACCGTCGTCACTTCCGAGCGACAGCGACAGGACCTGCGGCGTCTGCGATTCGATCGTACGGAACAGGTAGTTTGCGGAATTCGTCCCCGTCAGCTTGTCGTTGTATGCAGTGCCGTCTTGCCATTCAGGCTGTTTGGTCCATTTGAGTTTCCCCTCTTCGAACGACTTGCTGAGATCGGTGTCCAATTCCGGCGGAAAGACTTGATCAAACGCCGCGTCGAATCCGCTGGACGTAAATGGACCGATATGCTGCCAAACGCCCAGTGTCATCGTCGGGGCCGCCGTCGAAATGGTCGGAGTTTCAGGGCGCGCGGTCAGCCAGGCTGCCAGGGCACCGGGCAGTTGTTCCTGCTCATATTTCGTTCGAACCTCAAGCAGCGGCGCATGGGCTGCGTCGTATTCGGCCTTTGCCGCGCGAAACTCTTCCGGCTGCATGTTGATACCGGTGTCAGCGAAACCGACTTCCGCGAAGCACGATGCCAGACGGTAATAGTCATGCTGCGGCAAGGGATCAAACTTGTGACTGTGGCAGCGACTGCAACCAACGGTAAGTCCCAGCATTGATGTTCCGAGCGTGCTCACGATATCGTCAAGCTGCTCGTAGCGACTTCGCTCACGCTCCTTTTGCGTTTGCTGCGACGTAAAAGTCCCCGCGACGAGTAACCCGGTCGCTGCAACTGTGTTAACAGCGACTCGGGCTTCGTCCGCTGTCTGGACTTCCAGATTCGTCAAAAGATCGCCAGCAATCTGCAGTCGCACAAATTCGTTGTACGGCATATCGGAATTCAGAGCCCGAATGACGAAATCACGGTAATGCCACGCATTGGGGCGATCAAGGTCAAAGGCGTAGCCGTTACTTTCGGCAAACCGCGAGATATCGAGCCAGTGACGTGCCCAGCGCTCGCCGTAATGTTCGTTGCTCAGCAGTTGATCGATCAGCCGATCGTAGGCACCGGTCGGATCGGTTTCGTATTCCTGTAAAAACGTTTCGACATCCTCAGGCTGCGGCGGCAGACCGATGAGGTCAAAGTAAGCGCGACGAATCAACGTTCGCGGGGCGGCGGTTGCGTTCGGCGTGACTCCGACCGCTTCCTGTTTCGCTCTTACAAACTGATCAATCGGCGTGCGAACCCAGGCTGAATCGCCAACTTCCGGAGGCTGCGGCTGCGTGAGCGGCTGAAAAGCCCAATGCTTCCGACCGGCCTCGAGATCAATCTCAGAAGACGCCACCACCGCGGTCTCGTTACGCGGATCCGGAGCGCCCATTTCAATCCATTTTGAGAAGTTCGCAATCAGCTCATCGGGCAACTTGCCCGCAGGCGGCATTTTGAGCGAATCATATTTCAATGCTTCGATCAGCAGGCTCTCATCCGGTTTACCAGGCACCACCGCCGGGCCGCTTTCGCCACCCGTGAGCAACCCGTCCCGAGAATCCAGCAGCAGTCCGCCTTTCAGCTTCTTCTTCGCTACGGCACCGGCGGAATGACATTCGTAGCAATGCGTCACGAGCATCGGTCGAATCTTTGATTCAAAGAAATCCAACCCCTTGCGATTCGCTTCTTGTGCTTCGCTGGTCGCCGTTCCGAACAGCAACAGGATCATAAACGGCAGTTGTTTTGCGAACATGGGGAGTCCTGAGCGTTCAAAGCGAGACTTTGATTTACGAGGCGGGAGATGACTAGAGCCAGCGGCAATTGGAGGGTGCAGACGAACGTCGAACAACGGTGGGCGATCAAGGAGCTATTGCAGAGATTCTACAGACATTTGAAGGCCGAGCGACTGTTGAAAAGAACTTTTTCTCAGGAACGTCTGTTTGTTCATTGCCACAATCCGCCCAGGGATGCTCGTTGAGCACTCACGTTGAAAGTAGCCGTCACTCTCTGACAGGCTGTGAATTTATCGTGGGGCAGGTTGCCAATCTGCCCCACGGCAATTCTTTCACAACCTCTTGAGTGACGAATGCGAAAGGCCGCGTCTTACGGTAGGCTTCACTCCGAGAGTAACCTCTACTTTGTAAATCGACTACCATTGGGCGTAAGCTTCCGGCACCGCGTACGACGAGAGTAAAATGTTGCCCACTCAGTATCTCTACCACTTCATACCCTGTTGCTGTGTCCTCGTTAGTCTGGCCTGCGGCAATACTGCTGAGTCTGGCGAGCCGGTCGCGCCCGCCGAATTCAGACACGCCCGCGTCGTCGAAGCATGGGAAAAGTATGCGAACATACTGACTTTCGGGGAAGGACAGACACTGGCCCTGATCGACGACGGTTGCAAGTTATCGATGCCGGAATGGTCCATGTCGGAGGCGACAATTCCCAAAGTTCGCGTCTCTTACGACAGCGTCGATGGCGACGATGATCCCAGCCATGAAGGAAAGGGGTATCACGGCTCAACAATCGGCATTCCATCGTCTGTCAACCATGGAGGCAAATGGGGAGTAGCGTACAACGATCAGGTCGCCGTGATTCGCGGCCTTGAATGCTGTCACTGCAACGTCCGGGATCACGTGTCGCTTGCGGCGGGACTGCAGTGGGTCATCGAGCATCACGCTGAGCACAACATCACGGCCATCAATCTTGCGCCCGTCGATGACCTGGAACATGGCGAACCAGTTCCAACCGACATCGACGACAAACTTAGGCAATTGCGGCAGCTTGGAATCTGGGTCAGTGCGCCGGCCGGAAATCACGACTACACCAAAGGGATTTCGTGGCCGGCGTGTCAGCCGAACTGTTTCGCCATCGGTGCAGTGAAGGCTGAGAAAGACGAAGTCTATCTGGATCAACATTCGAAGATCGATCTTGTCGTCCCCGCCGCCGCGACATCATCATCGAATGCGATCGCGTGCGGAACCGTGTTGCTTCTCCGCGAAGCTATCGAAAAATCGGGTTACGACTGGAAACAGGACGGAGAAAACCGTCCCGTCGCAATGATGTCGATCCTGCAACGGACGGGCGTCGAGGTGCAAGATGCCTCCACCGGTTTAACGTTTCGGCGGCTCGACGTCACTGCGGCGCTCGATTACGTGTTCGAGAACGCGAAAAAGTAGCTGTGGAATAGTCGTGGGGGGGGGGGGGGGGGGGACCGAGGGGGGGGGGGCAGGGAGGGCGGGGGGGGGGGGGGGCGCACCCACAGCAAAAACCACCACAGATAGGGGGGGTGGGACCAACACAACAACCACCCGGCCGCAGGAGCCGCGGC
>JBBQSE010000353.1:0-9407 GCA_038214195.1 Planctomycetales bacterium | reverse complement strand
AGCGCGAATTTCGTTTCATCCAGGGGCCACTGTTTCACAACGTCGTACTGGCAGACGAAATCAATCGTACGCCTCCAAAGACCCAGGCCGCCCTGCTCGAAGCCATGCAGGAACGTCAGGTCACCGTGGGTCAGACGATTCACAAGCTCAGTTCGCCGTTCTTTGTGCTGGCAACTCAGAACCCCATTGAACAGGAAGGTACCTATTCGCTTCCGGAAGCGCAGCAGGACCGCTTCATGTTCAAGGTGTTCGTGAAGTATCCTTCGTTTGAGGAAGAACGACAGATTGCACGTCAGACGACGTCCAACGTTCGCGCTGAGGTCGAGCCTGTCCTGACTGGCGAACAGGTGCTGGAGATTCAAAACACAGTGCGGCAAGTGCCCGTGTCCGATCATGTTATTAACTACACGCTGGCGATTGTGCGGCAAACTCGCGTTGGTGAGCCAGGAACGCCGCAGTGGATCAATGACTGGCTCGGCTGGGGCGCAGGTCCGCGAGCCGTTCAGAATCTGCTGCTGGGTGCCAAGACACGGGCATTGCTGAATGGTCGCACGATCGTTTCAACTGACGATATTCAAAAGCTGGCGGCACCCGTCCTGCGACATCGCATCGTGCCGAACTTCACGGCGGAAAGTGAAGGCATCACGTCCGACAAAGTGATCGAACGGCTTATCCAGGAAACACCTGCCCGGGAAAGTGAACTCACAAGTGACCCAGCACTTGGAAAGATTTTTGCGGCCTGACGAAATCGCGCGCATTGCGCGATTGGAACTGCGAGCGCGCCGAGTCGTCGAAGGTTTCGTCTCCGGCCTGCACCGCAGTCCCTATTTTGGTCAGTCGCTGGAGTTTCTGCAGCACCGCGAATACGTGGCCGGGGACGACCTGCGCCGTATTGACTGGAAGTTGTGGTCGCGCTCGGATCGCTACTATCTGAAACAGTACGAAGAAGACACCAACGTTCGCGTCGTGCTGGTGGTCGATGGCAGCGAATCAATGCAGTTCAAGACGGGTGCTCTGTCGAAATTCGACTACGCCCGCACTGTCGCCGCTGCCGTTGCGATGCTCGTGCTGAAGCAAAACGATTCGGCGGGCGTGACGGTTTTTGATTCCGGCATTCGCAGCCAGATCCCCGCCAGCAGTCGCCGCAACCATCTGCAGTCCATCATGACGGGTCTGGAAGTTCAGACGGCGGGCGGCAAGACGGACATTTTCGGTGTCCTCCGCAACGTCAATAAATCACTCGTTCGCCGCAGTATCGTGGTCCTCATCTCGGACCTCTTCTGCCCTCGCGAAGAGTTATTCAAAGGTCTGACCATGCTGCGTCAGCGCGGACATGAAGTCATCGCGATGCATATTATGGATGATGCCGAGCTGGACTTCGGATACTCCGGCACGCTCCGCTTTGAAGGCCTCGAAGACAGCGGAAAACTAACCTGCGACCCTGCCGCGCTCCGCGCTGGTTATCTCAAAGCCCTGGAACGATTCCTCGACGCCATCCGCCGCCGCTGCGCCGGAAGTGCCATCGACTACAAACTGATCCGAACCAGCGACAACCTCGACGCCGCCCTGGCCCATATCATGATGCAACGCATGAAACGCAAATAACTTGTTCCGAGGCTCCAGCCTCGGAACACCCTGCCCCGGAGGCTCCTGCCTCCAGTGGCGGTCGTGGACGCCAAGCCTCCAAGACAGTGAAAGTAGGCCGGACCCAGAAACGAAGCGACGCCGATCCGGCAACGGTAACACCATGATCGAACAAAAACTTGCACTGCCGCAACGGCGTTGCGATTGGCCCGGCACACGTGACTCCGTCAAGAGATGAGTGTTCCTTCTGCAGATAGTTCATCTCATGACCGAGTTGCCAGTGGCCGGAGATCAGTATCCGGCTTTTAAGTAGTCGATGCCGAACTGCAGCACTTGCCGCCACGCCTGTTCCGTCACCTCGTGGAACGAACGGTCGAATTCGCGAGCTGCCTGCAGCATACAAGCCAGCCAGAGATCATTTCGAAATCTGGTTCATGATCAATTCCCTCCCCGGAAACCCGGTCTGCTCCTGTTAATGTCAATTAAAAATTTAGCGAGGACGCGCACCGATAGCGCGACCGAAATTCCAATTCTTAAAAAAGGATCGGGGAAAAGAAGCGATGAGGACGAGTGGCTCATCTCTGGCGAATGCAGGTATCAGCCACGATCGCAAAGTCATACTGCTGGGCTCGCAGGCAGAAGAGCAAGAATCTCCGCCCTGAAATCACCACCCGCCGTCAAGGAAGACCAAAATCCAAATAAACGGTCCCTGGCACGGCTCTGACACCTTTTGCGATTGCAGCGTCAGGAGATCCTGTCGAGTCCCACGCATGGACGTTGAATAACAAGCTGCCCGTGATTCCGATTCCGCTCAAACTCGGCGACGCAGATGCTTCCGTGCCGCTTCAGGACGTTTTCGACATCGTCTACCAGCGAGCCCGCTACGACCGCTCCGTCAAATACGACACTCCGCTCGATCCACCGCTCACCCCGAATGAGTTGCGGTGGGTTCAATCGCCAGCGAATCACTCGTAGTCGAACCGCTCAAAACCAAGGGCACGAACCAATAGATCGCATCACTCATCGGGCTGTTCGGATATTGGTTCTTGTCGCCTTTTTTAACCCAAAACCCTCTTGAAAGTCCCGGCTAATCACTGAAAATGCACGTGGCTTCACGAAATGAAACTGACGCACAGAAAGTTGTTTATGTCTGTTGTCTCGACAAGTCACATTTGGCTCGATGAACGCGACGTTGCGTGGATCGATCAGACGAACATTAAAGTCATCGAAGTCGCACTGGAACGTCTGGCTCATGGTTCCAGTGTGGAAGAGATTGTGGACCAGCACAAAGGCATTCTTTCGCTGGCTCAGGTGCATGCGGCGCTCGCTCACTACTTCGATCAGGAAGCAGAATTCAATGCAGAGATTGAATGCCAGCTTGAGCGAGCGGACCAGCTAAGAACGGACTCGCTTGGAAGTCCCGGTCGCCTGAAGCTGAAACAATTGGGACGCCTTTGATGGCTCTCCGGTTTTATATGGACGTACACATCCGCCGATCCATCACCGAAGGATTGCGTAAAAAATGTGTTGACGTTGTCACCGCTCAGGAGGACAACTGTGCGGAACTGACTGATCCAGAACTGCTCGCCCGAGCCTCTGAACTTAGCCGCGTTTTGTTTTCAATGGATGATGACCTTTTGACAGAGGCGACTCTTCGACAGGCTGGAGGCGTCCCATTCGCGGGTGTCGTGTACGCTCATCAGTTGCGAATCACCGTCGGTCAGGCAATTCGCGATCTCCAATTGATGTCCGAAGTCTATAACGCGGACGACATCGCCAACAGGGTCGAGTTCCTGCCGCTCTAGCGCCGCGTCTATCAGGAAGTTTTCGACATCGTCTACCAGCGAGCTCGCTACGACCGCTCCGTCAAATACGCCGCCCCGCTCGATCCACCGCTCACCCCAAATGAGGTGCGTTGGGTTCAATCGCCATCGAGTCGCTGATAGACAGGCAGTTAAGAAAAGGGGGTAGGAACCTGCCTGACACCTTTCGTGACTTCCCGTGGTCTCCTTTCACTTCGCCTTTACGCAATCGGCTGCATCTTGACACGTGCAAAATTGTTTGACATGCTCCAACTTGTCAAGTCACTTTGGTTAGTCCCAGCAATTCTTGTAGTTGAAGAAATAGCGGACGATGAGGATGAGTAGAAACGATTTGAAAAGCGAGCCAAAGGTCTGAAGTAAACGTTGTTGATTGTCCTTCACGAGAGCCCGATTTATGAAGCGATCATTTGTGATGATGATCTGTATTGCAGTGATCGCGACAGCTACTGGTTGTAACAAGAGCGATCCAATTCGATTGGATGGTCCACAGGTCGCGCAACCAATCGAAGATGAACTGCAACGTCGCAATGATCCATCCCTGATTCCATACACTGTGATACAGTCGTCGGAGGTTCTTCATTACAAGAAGTCATTCGATGTCCAAGTTGACCTGGTGGACGGAAGACTGCCGACAGAGTCCGAACTTGCCGATATCTCAAATTTCCTTAGAGCTTCGGCTGGGCCGCATGAGAAGACATTTGTTGTGTTTTACTTGCCAGAAATGAAAGTAGATCATGGTGGCTTTGCGACTGCTCATCATGAGCCAGATCTAAGCATAAAGTTGCTTCGGTTCAACGTTCCTGAGCGATACCGAAGACTGCTGCCTCTGGAGGACATTCCGTTAGCTGTTGTTGAGCCCCTCGTTTTTAGTTCAGAGCCGTTGGATGTAGAGTTCGAAATAACCACTGAATGGGTCGATAATCGCCTCGTGATGGTTGGTTCGACAAATCTCCCCGACAATACTGAAATCATGGGTTCTGTGATCAGAGATGAACCGCGATTCATCGCCCAGTCGAAAACCCAAGTCAAGGATGGTCACTTTCAACTTGGCCCATTTGGGCCAGAATATGGTTTGCCAGCAGGTACCTATGAAGTTAGCGCCACAATGCCAGTCGCTCGCATGCAACCAGATACTGTGCGTGCAATAATTGGAGTCGATGGCAAGAATCTGTCAGGAAAACACGTCAGCAAAAATCGAATGTTTGGGAAATGTGTGAATTTTGAAACAACCGTTCGTAAGAAGTAAACTGCCGCAATTGTGGTTAGATTGGGATCAAGATGCCAAACTTTAGGATTATCGAACTGAACATCGACAACCAGTATTTTTACGTTCGTCGGGAGACCGAAGGCTCGTCAACAATTGACGCTTCCGGCGGATATCGAAGCGCACACGTGATAGCTCACTTCCACCATATGCGAGCCAGCAAAACGAAGCCGACCAGAATGGATGAATTGGCTAGCAATGCAAAACACATCAGCGTCACGATTCTCCACAGGTTGCAGAACACAGACAAAGGTGCTGCCGACGCAAAGAAACGCCAAGAAGTAGAAAGACTTAGGATGTTGTATCCCGGAAAAGTGATTAATGTTCGGTGAACGCTAGGGGGTCGGAACTGGTCCTTAGGTTCCCACAGGGTCGTCATTTTGCTTCCAAGACATTCAACGCTGCCATGTGAAGAAAACGAAAAGGTTCCAGCCGCCGAAAACGAAATTCAGCTCACACGCCGTAGCAGTGCGATCCCGCCGCTATTCAAATTGCTCTCAGGACTCGTCAGGCGTCAAAAACCTGCCCGTCCCAAAATGCTATCTTCGGCTGCTCGGGACGCTGTCCAGTATTAGTCCCTCTTGTTAACAGGAATACTTCTGCGGGAGACACGTCGGGCCACAGCAGCTTGATTAGCCGATTCAAATATTTCGTCGTCAATTGATTCTCAAACCACTGAGCTTGTTCTTTGTGCTGACCATCGGCCCCAGATGCCTTGAATTGTCCGCATGAGATACGTCCATCTGAGCACGCATCTGATTCCCGGGTTGCCTCAAAGTGGTGGACACGCGCCTCAGCGTATTCCCTCCAGCCACCTGTGTGATTCACACCACCATAGTTCGTTGGTGATGTGCCAACATGTGACGACGTAAGTTTGATACGATGTTTTCGCACACGCCCCATCACTCCCTCGGGTGACTTGCCGAATTCTGCCGCAATTCCCACATAAATCGCAGGCTTCGGAGTGTCAAACGCCAGGACGTAGATGCCGTGTGTTCGTTGGAGTTGTATTCCGACTCCCGTCTTCGGGAGCATCGACTTTGCAATCGTTCCAAAGCTCGCTTTCTCCCGTGCAGGCGAGAAGCCTTTGCCATCGGCGGCCCGAATATATGTGCCAGGCGGGCCGGTCCATCGTGAAGTATCAACTGGAATCTCGAAATGGTCGGACAGTCGTACCGGCGTCAAAAACTCGATGAGGGTATTCATTTTCTGTCACTTGCGAAGGGATGCGAAAGCTGTCGCGTGAGTTTGCCAAAACTCAATTTATCTCTGCTCATCGCATATTGGTAGCGAGTCGGTCCTCAACGAAGCAAATGCGCGCCACTCACTTTGCCGCTACACTTGGCTCCGTTCGTGATCGATGAGATCCAACTTGTAGAGTTGCCAAACCTGCCGTCCACCGGCGTGAAGCCGGTGGGGCATTGTTGTCTTGCGTTTATATTTCTGAGAGTTGCCAAACCACGCTTCCACCGACGCGGGGTCGGCTGGGGAGCCGGGCGTTGCGTTCGATCCTCACTGGCTTCACAGCAGTGGTTTACGGGTTTGGAGACTAAACTCATGCACGGCGCCTTGTTTCATTTGACAAACGCTCGATACGGTGTACCATTGTATGTCCAATGGTGACACGTTCTCTGAGGTAAGATGATGATCAAGAATCTTGTAAGACATGGCAATAGTTGGGCGATTATTATCGATCGTCCGATCCTGGATCTACTCAAAATCGAACCGGAGGCACAGGTTGAGCTTACGACGGATGGACATTCGATCAACATTGCACCTGTCTCGATGCAGGCCAAAAAGGCGAAGGTCCGTGAGGCACGACAAAAGATGAACGCAAAACACGCCAAGGCATTTAAGAAGTTGGCCGAATAGATGATCGAGCCGATTGCTTTTCTCTCGATCGATGATGTGCTGGAGTCCCATTTGTTCCAGGTTGAAACTTATGGTGGTGACTCTGGACTGCGTGACGCAGAGCTGCTTGAGTCCGCAGTCGCTCAGCCGCAAGCGTCGTTTGGCGGCGAATATCTGCATGCTTTTCCGTTTGAAATGGCGGCGGCCTATCTTTTCCACCTTGTCATGAATCACCCGTTCGTGACGTCGCTACGAGTAGGCTGTCAAAAAGACGGTTCTGCGCGAAATGAAGCGTGCGGGTTAGAAATCGCGGATTTCATGGACTCGCGGATGTCTTCGGGAAGTGTGGCAAACCACACACGCCCAGGAATTCTTGAAAGCCAACTGGAACACTGCGATTCGGCCCAACGGGCCACAACAAGCCCCAGGTTTTGTCGGCAACAATGCGTTTTGCCCTGAAAGGGCGACACAAAATCGCATTGTGGAACCCTTTCAGGGTTCGTGTTCGGATGGTACGTGAACCTGGGGCGGCGTTCATCCGCATTCGCGGATTCTCTTGCCCCAGGCTGATTTGTGCGAGCCTTTCAGGCTCAATCAAAAAAGCGAACAGGTTCCAGCTGCCAAAACGATCTTCAGCGCAACCTCGTGAGCTTGTCGTTCCAGGGATACTGGACACACGGGGCAAATCAGAGGTCGTCAGCAGTGACATCACGCACGGCGACATGGCGAATCTGGTAGAAGACAATTGTCTGTTCGCGGATGACAAACAAGTAGCGGCGACAGTGGGATTCTGTTCGGCGCACCAGTCGGCAGCAGCGTTCATCTGCTGTTCCGTCGTTTTGGTCAGGAGCACTTCACGCTTCCACCGACGCGAGGGCGGCTGGCGAAGCCGAGAGTTGCGCTCGATCCCCACTGGGCTTCACGCCAGTGGTTCGCAGGTTTGGAAACTACGTTTTATTGGAGGTCATCCTCGATTGCGCGCTCGGTGTAGAGTGGCATCTGGCGGTAGTAGACCTCAAGGATCATCGCCGACATGCAGGTGGCATAAAGCCGACCGCCAGTGGGACCGCCCATGTCGGGAAGTGAGTTCGGTTGCCAACTCCCTGATGCGTGGCCCTGTTTGACTTGTAACGCGATCAGAGGATCTCGCATTTGTTTGTTCCAGTCATCCCATTGTTGTCCGCCGAGATGCCGCAGAACCTGGGCTGTGTAGTAGGTTCCATAGAGGTTTTGCAGTCGCGGACCCTCCGCAGCGAGTTGACGCGCGCCGCTAATGAGCGGGGCATTCGTTTGTGGTGTCCCCTGATACATGCGGCAGAGTAGTCCGATCGCGGTCGTCGATCGACCGCCGTCCATCTCCGGCCGTTGACTGACGTATCCGTAGTTTGCACCGTACCGAGAACTTACAGAACCAAGAAATCGATTCACGCCTTTGAGTGTCGCAGGCGATACATCAATTGCCGCCATTTTACCACTTTTCAGAGCCATAAAAGCCCAGCCGACAACCGAAGTGTCGCCCGCCTGTCCTGGCGCATAACGCCATCCGCCGCCGCTGTGATCCTGCGTTTGGGCGAGGAAATTGAGTGACAGTTCCGCTGGTTCCCGCAACCTTGAATCGGCGGTCATTGCGTAAGCTTCGCAGATTGCGATGGACGCCAGACAATGCGAGTACATGGTTCCGCCACGCTCGTGCCACGAACCCATCGGCTGTGAGCCCGTTGTTCGCTGCTGGTGCGTGAGCAAGTATTCGATCCCCCGATTGATCACTTCCTGGTGCTGCCCTTCACGATGAGTTTGGCCTGCCCCCAGAAATGGTAAGAGCGCCATCGCTGTCGCTCCATTCCGTGATGATGCGAAGTGGCCAGGATTTCCACACTGGCCCTGGCACACCTGATCGTGAGCGAACGTCCATCCGCCATCGTCTGCCTGATGATTCGCGATCCACATTAAAGCCCGCGCGACGGCTGCTTCACTTTCAGCAGATCCGCCATATTTTAGTAACAACCCTGTCTTGTGAGCAGACTTGCGGCCGTCCAGTGCTGATGCGAGTGAAGAATCAACGTCCATCAAGGACGACTGCGATGAACTCTTTGAACTGGGTGCAGCCTTTGCTTCCAATTCACTCTTCACGATTGCACCATCAACTTCAGG
The DNA here is from genome assembly GCA_038214195.1 of Planctomycetales bacterium. Taxonomy (GTDB): domain Bacteria; phylum Planctomycetota; class Planctomycetia; order Planctomycetales; family Planctomycetaceae; genus SXXK01. Next base: position 734 of record JBBQSE010000353.1, on the reverse strand, counting down.
TGCCACGGCTTCAATTGTTGCCACGGGTTCAATTGTTGGCAGGGCTGCAGTTGGCGATGTCATTGCCGTCGTCAGGTTCGAATCTTCTGCCGCCTGTTTCGCGCGCAGCGACGGTGGAGCAACGGAAGAAATGTCGTTTCCGATCAGCGTGAGAATGACTGGTTCAGAATCGACTAATGGCTGAGATCCGAATTCGGCGACCAGAATAATGTCCTTCAACGTGAAGTCCGCACCAGACAGCGATACAAACATGAGCACCACCAACACGGTCACCTGCACGACCAAACTCAGCAGTGAACTCTCAACGCCGAATTGCGGAATGCGGCTGTTCATGTGCTCGACTTGATCAAAGCGGGGAACGATCTTCATTCTGGCACGACTCCCGATCCGGTGACTACCGACAAGCCGGTGACTGTATGGGCGGCAATTTCGCAGGCAGCGTGCGCTGGGATCAAAACGCGAAGCATTTGTCAGCGGGACGCTCGATTGTCGAGTGCGAGACTGAAGCAGCTCATCTTCACAGTGAAACGAAAAGCAGAACGAGAGTTCAGGAAAAATTCACTGGAATCCGTTCACATTTCAATCGTTTAGCATCGTGCGGCTTTTTAGAGTCGCCTTTAGCTCCCCGAAAGCAGCGGATTTGCAACATTGGCAGAAAGAAATGGATCGCAACAATTCATTGCGATGAACCACCCATGGGTTGGCCGTCCCGTTGGTCGGCGTGTGTGTTAGAG
>JBBQSE010000352.1:0-9420 GCA_038214195.1 Planctomycetales bacterium | reverse complement strand
GCAAATGCGAATCGTGACATGGAATGTGAATGGTCTGCGGGCCGCCATTCGAAAAGGATTTCAGAAACACCTGGATGCCATTCGGCCGGATGTTCTCCTGCTGCAGGAAGTGCGAGCCAGACCCGAGCAGTTGCCGGAGGAGTTTCAGCAGCCGGATGGCTGGCACGTCGTTTGGAATCCTGCATCACGCCCTGGGTACTCCGGCACAGCGATCTGGTCCCGCTCGCCGATCAATGTCATTAATCTGGCACTGTCGAAAAACGACGCCGATGATGAAGGACGAATCATTGAAGCCGAGATACAAGGGATGCAATTTGCCTGCGTCTATCTTCCATCGGGATCATCCAGCGCTGCGCGTCAGGACGTGAAAGAAGTCTGGATGAAGAAGTTTCGCCGCTGGGCAGATCGCCGCTGCAGCCAGAGCCCCATGATTTTCGGCGGCGATATCAACGTGGCGCATACCGAGAAGGATATCTTCTATGCCAAAGCCAACGAAAACACGTCCGGTTTCATGCCGCATGAACGCGACTGGTTTGGGCAGATACTGACGTCCGGCTGGCACGATCTGGTCAGGGAACATCACGGCGATATTCAGGGACCGTATTCCTGGTGGTCCAATCGAGGCCGTGCCCGAGAACTGGATCGAGGCTGGCGAATCGACTACCTGCTCTGCAACGCCGCCGCCCGGCCACTGTTCCGCTCGGCGACCATTCATCGTGAGGCGGCATTGGAAATCAGCGATCACGCACCCGTGTCGGTGGATCTCGATGCTTAGTCTTGTGATTGTTTTCGGCCTGAGTACGGCGTGCGGCTTCCCGCGCATGTTGAACGGCTGGCAGTAAAATCGCCACACCGATCAGACAACTCAAAACTCCCCTATCTGTTCTCCGCCGTCGGGACTCGCGAGAGCTTTCATGACCTGGGGATTAACATTTGATGAGATAAAACGAACGGATCCATCTGCAAGGAGGAATTGCGATCCCTGATTCGTGGCACCACCAAATTGTTGTGGACCGGATCCGATTCCGCCAGCGGGATCTCGCAAGTTGTCCGGATCGCCCCAGGCCTTGAATCCGCTGGACACTTCACCCGCCAAAATCGTATTCGCCGTACCATCGGTGATTTCGCTAAACTTGCGTCCCTTGTTTTTGACGAGAAGCTGCGAGTTTCCGGCGTAGTGTGCGGCTCCCAGGCTACCCACGGTGCTCTGCTGAGCGCCAATCGCGGGATTCAGGTACGCGGGGATCACCATTTGGAAGGCGGGCTGATTCGCTGGCGAAGTCCATGGCTGATTCGAGTCGATCATTTCGTAGACTCGCGATTGTTCTACATATGGGAGAATACTGGTCATCCATGCGTTGTAGGGCTCATCTTTCTTTGTGTAGATCCCCCCCGGCGGAAACATATTGTACGTGTCCGCGTAGTTGTGCAGAGCCAGCCCAATTTGCTTCATGTTGTTTTTTGACTGGGTCCGCTGAGCGGCTGCGCGCGCCTGTTGAACGGCGGGCAGCAGCAGCGCGATCAGCACGCCCACGACCACAACCATGACCGCAAACACGATTCCGAGGACCAGAAAGACGATCGCCGTCGTGCTCATCTGTCCGCGACGATGAAGCAGAGCGTGGATGGGTGATGACTGATGTTTGAGCATAACCGGGGTTCCTGAAGATTTTCGATTCGATGTAACCGGAACAGCTTACACGGTTTGCCACTGACCGACCAGTTTCAGATGTCGGAATAAGGTGATTTCATTCCCTGGCAAATGCCTGTCAAGAGCCCGCGATTCCGCCTAGAATCCTCGCCTGATTGTTTTTCTGAATCTCAACACTATCGCATTTCACGGTTTCCGGATCTCATGTTTCAACCTGTTTCCGACAGCAACTTTGTCACCGGCGAACATTCCGTTTTGAGGCTCTGGCTCGAGCAGCAGACGTTTCAGAAATTGCGACGAAAAAACGCGGGCCGCAAGCGATGGAGCTTTCTTGACGGTCCCATCACGGCCAATAATCCGATGGGAGTCCATCATGCCTGGGGTCGCACCTACAAAGATACGTACCAGCGTTTCTTCGCGATGACCGGCCATGATCAACGATACCAGAACGGTTTCGACTGCCAGGGGCTGTGGGTCGAAGTCGAAGTCGAAAAGCAGCTGGGACTCGGGACAAAGACCGCCGTCCACGAATTCGGCATCGATAATTTCGTCAACGAATGCAAGCGCCGAGTCCTCCGGTTTGCGGCTCGACAGACCGAGCAATCCCAGCGTCTGGGGTACTGGATGGACTGGGACAATCCCGACCAGTTGCGTCAACTGGCCGAGCATCTCGGTACCGACGAAGAATTCACAATCACCGCGCCCAGTGGCAAGACTGAAACCGGAAAGGCGCATCAGCTTGTCGAACGACTCGGCAACCCCGAATGGGGCGGCAGCTATTTCACGTTCAGCACTGAGAACAACGAAACCATCTGGACGTTTCTGAAGAAGTGTTTCAATCGCGGCAAGATCTATCAAGGCCACGACGTCATGCCCTGGTCCGGCCGTGGCGGCAGCGCGTATTCGCAAATGGAAATCGCCGAAGGCCGCAAGCTGACGACGCACAAGAGCGTGTTTGTGCGATTGCCGATCAAGCGCGATTCGGCGAGCGGCAGGGTGTCAGCCCTCCGAGAAATCAAGGGGAGCGAACTCGGAGGGCTAACGCCCCACCGCTCGCCTGAAACAGAAGCACAAGAATACCTGCTCGTGTGGACCACAACTCCCTGGACACTCACCAGCAACGTCGCCTGTGCCGTCAACCCGGATCTGGACTACGTCAAGATCCAAACCAAACGCGACAACGCGATCTACTACTTCGCCAAGGATAACCTGAACTATCAGCGACTCGCCACGGAATTCAAAGACGGCTTCGGTCGCCCGGAATGGAAATGGCCGGAAGGTGTTCCGAAGCTCAAAACGCTAGCTCAGATTTTCAAAGAGCATGGCGGCTTCGAAGAACTTGGCACGATCAAAGGTGCGGAGATGGTTGGATGGAGCTATGACGGACCATTTGACGATCTCGCCGCCCAGCAGCAGCCTGGCGGAGTTCCCGTTGACGAAGACAATCTCGATGCCTGCGGCATCAACAGCCATCGAGTCATCGATGGCGGTCGCGATTCGCGCGGCAGCGCCAATGTCGTCGCTGGCGAAGGCACAGGCATCGTTCACATCGCTCCAGGCTGTGGTGACATCGACCACAAGATGGGCGTCGCGCTGGGACTGCCGGTCATTGCTCCGTTGAAGGATGATGGCACGTACTCGGCAGAATTCGGTGACTTCGCAGGACTGGAAGCGATCGCTCCGGCAACGGCGGAACTCGTCTTTGAATTGCTCAAAGCGAAAGGCATGCTGGTCGCGGTTGAAACGTATCCGCATATTTATCCGCACTGCTGGCGAACGGGCGATGAACTCGTGTTTCGACTCGTCGATGAATGGTTCATCAACATGGACTGGCGTGACGAAATCAAAGACGTCACGAAGCAGATCAAGTGGCTACCGGACAGTATTGACGGGCAGGACCGCGAGATCGAATGGTTGTCCAACATGAGCGACTGGATGATCTCCAAGAAACGTTTCTGGGGACTCGCCCTGCCGATCTGGGTGAATGAAGAAGATCCGTCGGATTTCGAAGTGATGGGTTCCCTTGCCGAACTGAAAGAACGATCAATCGAAGGCTGGGGCGATTTCGAAGGCAACACGCCGCATCGGCCGTGGATCGATGGCGTCATCATTGAAAGTCAGACGCCCGGCAAAGAAGGCCAGCGGATGCGCCGAATCCCCGACGTCGGCAACCCGTGGCTCGACGCCGGTATCGTGCCATTCAGCACGATGGGCTACAACACGAACCGCGAAGAATGGCAGAAGTGGTATCCGGCGGATCTGGTCACCGAATGCTTCCCCGGCCAGTTCCGCAATTGGTTCTATTCGATGCTTTCGCTGTCAACGATGATGATGCACGACGAAGCCGACAGCGCTGCTGATAAAAAGCCGTTCCGCACGCTGCTCGGTCATCGCCTGGTTCAAAACGAACAGGGCAAGCCGATGCACAAGTCCGACGGCACGGCAATCTGGTTCGAAGAAGCGGCCGAACAACTTGGCGTCGATACGATGCGCTGGATGTATCTGTCTCATAATCCAGCGGCGGATTTGCGGTTCGGGACTCGTCATCCGGACAAACCCGTGACGCTGCAAACACCAGAAGGTCCGATCAGTCACACCAAAGAAGGCGTGCCAACCGCGACCGTCACCAGCGGCCCCGCTGATGAAACTCGCCGCCAAATCCTGATCCCATTGTGGAACTGCTACAAATTCTTCGTGGACTACGCCATCGCCGACGGCTTTGTACCAAGTGACGCTCTGCGCCAGCGAGTCGTCTCCACCGTCCCTTCTCCCCCTGGCAAGGGGGAGAAGGTGGCCGACAGGCCGGATGAGGGGGCAGTTCGAGGCGCGTCGTCCACGGCCAATACAAAATCGCAACCCCCTCACCCTAGCCCTCTCCCCCGAACCGGGGGAGAGGGGACAGCGGCAGGCAACGCGGATCAGGCGTCCTCGACCAGGGCTCATCACGCGGAGCGTGATGACTACAATAGTCGCCCCGAAATCGACCGCTGGATTCTGTCCAACTTGCAATCCCTTATTGAAGTCGCTCATCGCGAAATGACTCAGTACAACGCGCCGGGATTCTGCGCGGCTGCGGCCGACTTCATCGATGACCTCAGCAACTGGTACATCCGCCGCAACCGTCGCCGGTTTTGGCGCTCGAAGGATGCCGGGGATGCCGACAAAAACGCGGCTTACGAAACTCTCTACGAGGTACTCGTCACACTGTGTCGCCTGCTGGCTCCGTGCATGCCGTTTTTGACCGAAAGGATGTATCAGAACCTGGTGTTGGGACGGGACTTGTCCCGTGAGCCGCTAGGCGCTAGCCGGCGGGTGAGTGGCGGTGCAGACGAGACTGGTGACGTACCGGCGGCTAGCGCCTTGCCGCTCACTGGCCTGCCCTCCTCCGTTCATCTCTGCGACTATCCAACCGCCGACACCACGCTGCTCGACGAAGCCCTCAACCTCCGCATGGCGTCCGCTCAGAAAGTCGTGCGACTGGGACACAAGCTGCGGGAAGAATCCAACCTGCGAGTCCGTCAGCCGCTGGCCGAACTGCGGTTCGCGTCATCCAATGCTGAGACTGCGGCAGCGATTGAAAAACTTGGCGACGTCATCGGCGAGGAACTGAACATCCACGCTGTAGTGCGTCAGGACAATCTCGATTCGCTCGTCAAGTACGCCTACAAGCCGAACCTGAAAACGCTCGGTCCGAAATACGGCAAACTGCTCAACGCCCTGCGAACCAAACTGCCAGAACTCGGCGACGCGGTCCTTGGCCCGTTGCGGCGCGGCCAAAACATCACGGTGACACTCGAAGGCACGGACGTTGAACTCTCACCAGACGACGTCCTTATTAGCACCGAACAGGCGGCCGAATGGGTTTGCTCCGACGACGCCGGAATCCAGGTCGCCATCAGCACGGTTCTGACTCCGGAACTGACCCGCGAAGGCATGTCCCGCGACTTTGTCCGCCAGGTTCAGCAACTCCGCAAAGACGCCAACCTCAACATCCAGGACCGCATTCGGATTGAATATCATTCGGAAGACAACATGGTTCAGGCCATGGTCGCCGAATGGGGCGACTATATCAAAGGCGAAACTCTGGCAGATTCGATTGAGTATTCAATAACACCGGGAGCGGATGCAAAATCCGTGAGCGTGGGAGAGTCGTCAGTGAAGATCTGGGTCTTGCAGTATATTTAGGACGCGTACAAAAACAACATCCCGATTTGTACGATGGACTTCCAGTCCGTCGCGGGTTTTCGACGGACTGGAAGTCCGTCGTACGGAAACTGTTTTTGCACGCGTCCTTAGACTTTGCCGTGCTGTCTTTGAGGCATTATTTAGGAACTTTCACAATGCTTACTGACTTGCGAATTCAGGGATATCGCGGACTCGCGGATCTAACGATCGAACAGCTTGGCCGAATCAACCTTTTTGTGGGCAACAACAACTGCGGCAAGAGCTGCGTCCTCGAGGCGATTCATCTGTTGATGAATGCCAATGACTCGGGCACACTTGAAGATATCGCCGTGCGACGAGGAGATACGATTTCAGTCATTCACCGTGACAGACCGGAAATCTACGAATCAAAACACTTTGATTGTCGGCACTTCTTTTATGGTCGCAACTTGAACGCAAGATCGACATTCACAATCGATGCATCGTCGGGGATCGACATTCGCAGGACGATGTCGGCATCGTTCAATACTGGTGACGAGATCGTAAGAATGCAAAGCTCTCCTTCATTCTCCGAATCCGGCATGTCAGTCAAGCACCATACAGGAGAACTGCAGCTCACATGGCCAAACGGACAACTGTTTTATCCCGGCAATTCTGATGGATACATGAATTTCGAGTTCTCCGGCGGGTTCGAATTCGGAAACAGAGAACTCCATCGCCCCGCAAGCCTCTTATCGACTCGAGGGATGTCAATTGACGAGTTGACGTCCAAGCTCAGCGCAATCCTGATGACCGAAGACGAACCCCGAGTCGTTGCTGCTCTGCAGGCGATCGATAGTTCGATTCAGCGCGTCGCACCATCGGTGGACCGATATGCTCACTCGATCGTGGTGAACTGCGCGAACCAACCGCCTCGCATTCCATTGCGAAGTCTTGGAGACGGAGTTTACCGAATGCTCGGCCTAGCACTTGGCCTCGTGGCCGCCCGTGACAGAATTCTGTTGATTGACGAAATTGACACCGGGCTGCATTACACCGTCATGGAGAAGATGTGGAAATTGGTATTCGAAACCTCGCGAGAACTCAATGTGCAGGTCTTCGCCACAACTCACAGCCGCGACTGCGTGGATGCATTGGCATCGATTGCTCGGGACAATGTCTTCGAAGGGAGCGATGTGATGATTCATCGGATTGAATCGGGAAAAACAAAGTCGGTCGCCTATTCGGAAGCGGACATCACCGCCGTGGCGGAGTTCGGAAATGAAGTCCGATGACAGAAGAGCGACGAAAGAACAACAAGTATGAGCCCCGCGAAAAAGTTCTCCTTGTCGAGGGAGCGGCGGAGGAACGATTCATTCCAGAATTGATGGAAAAGAATGGCGTTGCCTGGCCGACAGACTGGAAACTCGCCCCGGTTCAGATGCGGGATAAGAACGGGTACACCAATCTTGTTCAAAGGCGACTGATTAATGCTGAAATCAACGAGCCAATTCGCAGGATCACAGGCATCCTGCTGGATGCAGACGATCATCCGAAGGATCGATGGACAGCAATTCGGGATTGCTGTCTTCAACATTTCCCCGGTCTCATCGACTGCCAGTTCGGTGAAAGCATCATCGTCACCAATCCGGAATCGAAGAAGAAACTCGGGATCTGGATCATGCCTGACAACCGGTCGCCGGGGATGCTTGAATCTTTGCTTCAGTCAATGGTCCCGGCTGGTGATGGACAGAAGCTCCTGGCGTTTGCCACACATTCTGTGACAAAAGCCCGTGATGAGTTCAAGGCTGCCTTTAAGCATTCACACTTTGACAAAGCGGTAACTCACACATGGCTCGCCTGGCAGGATGAACCCGGCGTCCAGTTTCACGATGCAGTGAAACGCCCGATTCTCGATCCAAAGTCCACCGCAGCAGCACCATTTGTGAAATGGTTTCGCAATCTATTTGAAGTTTGAATCTGGCCCAGCGTACCACCATGAAACCATCTGTTTGCCTGAAGGATGAACTCTTCGATCTCATCAGAACATTGAACGAGATTGACGCGGAGTATGCGATATGTGGGTCGTTGGCACTGGCTGCGTATGGCTTTGTGCGAGCTGGCGAAGATATCGATCTACTTGTTCCCAAAGACTCTGTGAGTCAAATAAATGAAATGGCATTGCTTCAAGGATTTGAAACGGTTCCCGCGCGAACGAAATCAATTTTGATTTCTCACAAGATGATGAAAGGCATTGGTGTTGACCGAATTTGCCTGGATGTTTTGGAGCTACCGGATGAATTGGCAGATGTCTGGACCACTCGGCAACGGCTCAGCATTGGCGATGTTGATTGTTGCATGGTCTCACGCGAAGGGCTGATGCACATGAAAACTATTTCTGGTCACAGCCAGGACGAAGTTGATATCGAGCGATTGATTTATGATGACGATCCCTTCAAGCCGCCGGGCACAAAAAAGGATATCGATATGTCTCCACAAAGTGTTGCCGCGAGAATCGATCTGGCGTCTGAGCTATACGCTCTGTGCATGTTCCTGGCAGGCGGACGGTTTGTTTCCGATTCGGTAAAATAGGGCGGACCGAGTTCGACGACGAATTGCCGGAACTGCGGTCGCGGCCACTCCGGCGGCGACATTCAATGGTTGCGCACTGACGAACACTTCGGCGAGCGATGTTCCGACAATCGGCGACCTGGGTCCGGCCTACTTCAACTCAGCTCCCGAATAATCCGTTCGATGCTTTCAAGCTGAGCTTCCTGCTCGGCTTTTGTCGAACGGATGCCTTCGACGACGTCAGCGGGGGCTTTGGCCATGAAGCCTTCGTTGGCGAGCTTTTTGTCCGCGCTGGCGATGAAGCCGCGCAGTTTTTCGGCTTCCTTTTCTTTGTTCTTTCGAACGGCATCGCGATCGATGGAATCACCGACAGGAATGTAGCCGTCGGCGTCTGGCATCGAAAAGCTGACCGATCCTTCAGGTGCGGTGACGTCGAGACCCGCAGCTTCCAGCATCGTCTTTGAGAGGAAGTCAAACTGGCTGGCAACAGCTTTCAACTGTTCCGCCACATCCGGAGCACATCGCATGAACAGCTTCAACGGTGCGCCCGGTGCGATGCCGTAGACCGATCGCACGTTGCGAACGGCGACGATGGTTTCCTGGAGACGTTCGAAGCGTTTTTCGAGGGCAGCGTCGATCAAGTTCAGTGGCATGTCCGGCCAAGGAGCGATCATGACGCTTTCGGAGACGGCGTTTGACAACCGGGGGCTAACGCCCGGCGGCTGATTTCGGGTTGGAGCTACTTCGTTCAGTTTGTGCCATATTTCTTCCGTGATGAACGGCGCGAACGGATGCAGCAGACGAATCAGCGTATCGACCACCACGACCAGACAGCGCTGCGCCACTGGACGAGCGGCCTCATCGCGGAAGCGTGGTTTTAGCATTTCGAGATACCAGTCACAGAATTCGTTCCATGTAAATTCACGAACGGCACGAGTTGCCTGGTCGAACTGGTAGCGTTCCAACATCGTCGTAACTTCACGAACGGTTGTCGCCAGTCGGCTGAGGACCCATCGATCTTCGACCTGCAGTTCAGATTCCGCAACCGGGCCGGG